>JACZJV010000182.1 GCA_014860355.1 Burkholderiales bacterium
ACCCTCGCCGGAACCTTGTCCTGCAGCGCGAACGGCAGGACGGGACGCATGAATCTGCCCAGGCCGAGGAGCGCAGCGAACAGCGCGCGCCGCGGCAGCACCGCGCGCAGGACCAGGCGCTGCAGGCGCTGCAGCAGCGGCCGCGGCACCCGTTCCTCCGCGAGCTTGCGGCCGATATCGACCAGGCGGCCGTACTGCACCCCGGAGGGGCAGGTGGTCTCGCAGGCGCGGCAGGTGAGGCAGCGGTCCAGGTGCAGTTGCGTGCGCGCCGTGACCTCGGCGCCTTCGAGCACGCCCTTGATCAGGTAGATGCGCCCGCGCGGCCCGTCGAGCTCGTCGCCGAGCAGCTGATAGGTGGGGCAGGTCGCGGTGCAAAAGCCGCAATGCACGCATTTGCGCAGGATGGCGTCGGCCTCCATGCCATCGGGCGTGCCCTTGAACAAATCAGACAATTCAGTTTGCATGGCGCAAACGCGGTGTATAGCGCTTCATAGATCGGGGTACATCCGCCCGGCGCTGAATATGCCGGCCGGATCGAACGCACGCTTCAGCTTGCGGTGTATGGTCGCCACCGCGGGCGGCAGCGGAGTGAACACCCCCGCGCTTTTGTCAGCCGCACGAAACAGCGTGGCATGCCCGCCCACCTGCGCCGCAGCCTCGCGGATGGTGCGCGCATCCGCATTGCTTGCCAGCCACCGGAGGGAGCCCCCCCATTCGATCAACTGCTCTCCGGGCAATGCGAGCGGCGGCGCGACCGAGGGCAGCGACAGGCGCCACATGGGCTTGTCGCTCTGGAAAAAGGCATCGGTCTGCTCGCGTATCGCCTGCCAGAATTGTTCGGCCTGCGCGGTCTGCATGAGGTCGCCGCCTATCACCTCTTGCGCTGCCCTGATCGCGCTCGCAGCACCGGACAGGCGCAGCGTGAGGCCGCCATCCGACCAGGCGCAAGCGCTGATCGGCAGCGGCTTTCCGCCCCAGTGGTTGAGCATCTCGATCGCCTTGTCCTGGGGCAATTCCAGCTTGAGCGTCGCTTCCGCGAACGGCAACGGCGGCACCTTGAGCGAGACCTCCAGAATCAGGCCCAGCGTTCCCAGGGAACCCGCCATCGGACGCGAAACATCGTAACCGGCGACATTCTTCATGACCTGTCCGCCGAAGCTCAGATCGTCCCCGCGTCCGTCGAGCATGCGCACGCCGAGCACGAAATCGCGCACCGCTCCGGCCGCCTGCCGCCGCGGGCCGGACAATCCTGCCGCAAGCATCCCGCCCACGGTCGCGCCGGGACCGTAGTGCGGCGGCTCGAAGGCGAGCTGCTGGCCTCGCGCGTGCAGCGCCGCTTCCAGTTCGGCCAAGGGCGTGCCGCAGCGCGCGGTGATCACCAGTTCGGTCGGCTCGTACGCGACTATGCCGGTGTAGTCGCGCGTATCGAGCACTTCGCCCTGCAGCGCCTGGCCGTAAAAGTCCTTGGTGCCGCCGCCGCGCAGGCGCAGCGGCTTTTTCGCTGCCGCTGCCGAGCGGATCCGCTCGGCGTATCGTTCGATGACTTCCTGCATATCAGAAGCGCGGCAGCCCGGGATGCGGCAACTGCCCGCCTTCGACGTGCATGCGGCCGAACTCGGCGCAGCGGTGCAGCGTCGGTATGTTCTTGTCCGGGTTGAGCAGGCCCTCCTCGTCGAAGGCGCGCTTCACGGCGCGGAACATTTCGAGTTCCTTCGGATCGAACTGCACGCACATCTGGTTGATTTTCTCTATGCCGACTCCATGCTCGCCGGTGATGGTGCCGCCCACCGCGATGCTCTTCTCCAGCACCTCGCCGGCGAACGCCTCGGTACGGCGCAGCTGCTCCGGATCGTTGGCGTCGAACAGGATGAGCGGATGCAGGTTGCCGTCCCCGGCGTGGAAAACATTGGGGCAGCGCAAGCCGTATTTCTTTTCCATTTCGGCGATGAAGCGCAGCACTTCGCCCAGGCGCTTCCTCGGGATGGTGCCGTCCATGCAGTAGTAGTCCGGCGAGATGCGCCCCATGGCCGGGAACGCCGCCTTGCGCCCGGACCAGAATCTGAGGCGCTCGGCTTCGTTCTGCGAAATGCGGAAATCGTAGGCACCGGCCTGCTTCAGCACCGCGGTCATGCGCCCGATCTCTTCCTCCACTTCTTCCACCGTGCCGTCGGATTCGCACAGCAGCAGCGCGGCCGCTTCCAGGTCGTAGCCTGCGTGCACGTATTGCTCCACCGCGCGCGTGGCCGGCTGATCCATCATTTCGAGTCCCGCCGGGATGATGCCTGCAGCGATGATGTCGGCAGCGGCATTGCCCGCCTTCTCCACGTCGTCGAAGGCGGCGAGAATGACCCTGGCGGTATGCGGCTTGGGAACGAGTTTGACGGTGATTTCCGTGGCCACGGCGAGCATGCCCTCGGAGCCCATGATCAGCGCGAGCAGGTCGTAGCCCGGCGCATCGAGCGCCTCGCTGCCGAATTCGACCACCTCGCCCTCGATGGTGCAGGCGCGCACGCGCAGCACGTTGTGCACGGTGAGCCCGTACTTGAGGCAGTGCACGCCGCCCGCGTTCTCGCCCACGTTGCCGCCTATGCTGCAGGCGATCTGCGAGGACGGGTCGGGGGCGTAGTACAGGCCGTAGGGCGCGGCTGCTTCGGATATGGCCAGATTGCGCACCCCGGGCTGCACCCGCGCGACCCGCGCGACAGGGTCGAGCGCGAGGATGCGCTTCATCTTCGCGAGCGACAGCAACACGCCCTTGCCGTGCGGCAGTGCCCCGCCCGAGAGCCCGGTGCCCGCGCCGCGCGCCACCACCGGCAGATTGAGCCGGCGGCAGGCGCGCAGCACGCGCGCGACCTCGTCCTCGTTCTGCGGCAGGGCCACCACCATGGGCAGCTCGCGGTAGGCCGACAGGCCGTCGCATTCGTAGGGCTTGGTGTCCTCAGGCTCGTACAGCACAGCCTCGGCGGGCAGTATCGCGCGCAGCACTTTGACCGCAGCGGACTGGCGCACCGGATCGAGCAAGCGGAAACCTTCGTTCATATCGGCGGGAGCCTACGTGCGGCGTGAATTTCGGGCAAATGACTGGAACGGCGGGCGACCGGCCCATGTTATTCACCGTCCCCGGATGTGTCAATCGAATGAGGCGATAAGTATTCATGTTGCCCAAAGCAGCAATCGCATCGCGCTCATTTGTTAAGATGTCCGGCAGAGCCGTTTCGGACCTGCCGGAGCGCTCGCCGACTTGACCAGGGAGGATGCAGGGGCCCGCCCCCGCGTTCAGCAATGCGTTCCAAATACCGCCGTATCGCCTGAATGGCCGCCGAGCGCAGCGCCGCTCTCAGGCGCATCTTTCCGTTTCTGAACTGGTGGCCGCTGGTCAACCGCGGCACCATGCGCGTGGACCTGCTCGCGGGTCTGATAGGCGCCGCCGTGGTGCTGCCGCAGGGCGTCGCATTCGCCACGCTTGCAGGAATGCCGCCCGAATACGGCCTGTACAGCGCCATGGTGCCGACCATAGTCGCCGCACTTTGGGGGTCCTCCTTACACGCTGTATCCGGGCCGACCAATGCCGTATCGCTGGTCGTGTTCGCGACGGTGAGCACCCTGGCCGAACCGGGCTCGGCGCAATACATACACCTGGTGCTCACGCTATCGTTCATGTCAGGCCTGATGATGCTGTCGCTGGGCCTGCTGCGCCTGGGCACGCTGGTCAATTTCATCTCGCACACCGTGGTGGTCGGCTTCACCGCCGGCGCAGCGATGCTCATTTTCGGCGCGCAACTGCGCAATTTCTTCGGCGTGGACATCGCGCGCGGCCACTCGTTTTTGCGCACGCTCGAGGCGTTTGCGCTGCAGTTGCCGAGCATTCAACCCTATGTGCTGCTGGTAGCCGCCGTGACGCTCGTAACCGGCATACTTGCCCGCCGCTTCCTCAAGCAGGTACCGTACATGATAGCCGCCATGCTGGTGGGCAGCATCCTCGCATTCGTGCTCAATCAAGCCCACGGTGCGGACTACACCGGGATCCGCACCCTGGGTGCGCTGCCGGGCGCGCTTCCGCCGCTGTCGCATCCGAGCTGGGAACTGGAGAACCTGAGAAAGCTGCTCGCCATCGCCGTCGCCGTCACCGTGCTCGGCCTGACCGAGGCCATATCCATAGGACGCGCGATCGCGCTCAAGTCCGGCCAGCGCATCGACGGCAATCAGGAGTTCATCGGTCAGGGTCTGTCCAACATCGTTGCCAGTTTCTTTTCCGGCTACCCTGCGACCTGCTCGTTCAACCGTTCCGGCCTCAACTACGAGGCCGGGGCGCGCACTCCGCTGTCCGCGGTCTTTTCCGCGCTGTTTCTGATCGTGATTCTGATCTTTGTCGCGCCGCTCATGGCCTACCTTCCCATCGCCAGCATGGCGGCGATCCTGTTTCTGGTCGCCTGGGGTCTGATCGATTTCCACAGCATCCGCACCGTCGTGCGCTCCAGCCGGCCCGAAACCGCGGTGCTCGCGCTCACCTTCGCCGCAACGCTGCTGCTGGAACTGGAATTCGCGATCCTGGTGGGGGTCACGCTTTCCCTCTTGGTCTATCTGAACCGGACTTCACGCCCGACCATGCGCAGCCTGGTGCCGGATCCGCAGCATCCGACGCGCAAAATGATGGTACTGGAGCCGGGGCTTGCCGAGTGCCCGCAGCTCAAGATCCTGCGGGTGGAAGGTTCGATCTATTTCGGGGCGGTCAACCATGTCGACACGCATTTCGACACGCTGCGCGCGGCGAATCCGGATCAGAAGCACCTGCTGCTGCTGGCCAAGAGCATCAATTTCGTCGACGTGGCCGGCGCAGAACTGCTTGCGCACGAAGCCGGGCGGCGCAGAAACATGGGCGGACAGCTGTATTTCTACAGCATGCGCCAGCCGGTGCACGACATGCTGGAGCGCAGCGGACATATCGAGCAAATCGGCCGGGACAATGTCTTCGCCGGAAAATACGAAGCGATTAGCGGCGTGTTCGCACGCCTCGACCGCTCAGTCTGCAGCACCTGCCACGCGCGCATATTCAACGAATGCGCGACCCTGCCGCCGCCGAAAAGCTAGTCGCACGCGCCACCTAGTGCGTCCTGCGCAGCGGAAACGCGTTCAGGGCCAATCCCACAAGCATGCACAGCAGCGTGAACAGGCTGCCGAAAAGCCAGGAGCGATCATGTGCTTCGTTCCACACCCAGCGTTCGATGCCTGAAAGGCGCACCTTGAAGCTGCCCACCGTGTGTCCGACCACTTTCCCGGATTTCACCAGCAGGGTTTCGACCGTGTAGGTTCCCACCTGCAAATCCCCCGGCAGCCGCATGTCGGCGATAAACAGCCGGTTTCCGAACACCCTGATGGCGCGATCGTCTTCGTGGTAATAGCCCTGCTTCTCCTTGAGGCGGAAGAACGCCTTGCGCCAGTCCGAGGCCGCATGCGCCTTGAGTTGCGGCTCGACGCGCACCCAGACGCCTTCGAGGATCAATCCATATTTCTGTTGGTCCTCGGGCGACAGGATGGAAGCGATCGGCGAGGTTGCGTATAGGAACAGCAGGCTCGGCGCTTCTTCCATTTTGACCCTCTCGCCTTCCACCCAGAACGGCCCGACTTTGGTCTCGCGCGATAGCGTGGCTTGCTGCTTCGGCCCCACCAATTTGATGATCAGCTCGCCCGACTTGCTCATTGCGCCCACAGCTTGGATCGTGGTACCGGCGAAGTCTGTGGTGATCCTGACGTCGCTGGTCGCCGGCGCGACGACCAGCGGCTCTTCCGCCAGCGACGGGGTCTGAAGCATCCAGCCAGAGACAAACAACAGGCAGAGCAGCCAGCGCATAGTCAGCGCACCTCGATCGTCATTGCGTAGATGTCGCCCGGCGGAATCAGCAGGGTCACGACCATTTTGACTGCCACCGCGACCACGACCAGCGCCAGGATCAGGCGCAGTTTCTCCGCCGGCAGGCGCGCGCCCAGCCGCGCCCCCAGTTTGGTCCCGAGCACCGAGCCCAGTATCAGGATCAGCGCGAGGAAGGGATCGACCGAATGGTTGATGCCCGCCTGCATGATGCTCACGGCCGCGGTGGTAAACAGCAATTGGAACAGCGATGTGCCGACGACGATCTTGGTCGGCATCTTCAACACATAGATCATCACCGGCACCATGATGAAGCCGCCGCCGACGCCCATCAGCGAGGTCAGGATGCCGACCGCGGCGCCCAGGAGCAAGGGCCCGACTACCGACATGCGTACGCCGGAGGCAGGGTAGCTCGTCTGCCAGGGCAGGCGCTGCATCCAGTCTCGCAACAGCGACTTCGGCTTCGCCGGCGCTGCCGCTGTGCCTGCGCCGGGCTTGCCGGCGCGGGCAACAGCCCGCACCGATTCGATCAGCATGCTCACGCCGATGATGCCCAGCAGGATGACATAGAGAAAAACAACCACGTTGCCGAACTGGCCCGCGCGCAACAGCAGCTTGGCGAGGTACACGCCGAAGCCGCCGCCCAGCCAGCTGCCGATCAGCAGTGTCAGGCCCATCTTGAAGTCGATATTGCCGTGGCGCCAGTGCAGGTAGCTCGCGCCGGAAGCCGTACCGGTCATCTGCGCCGCGCCGCTGGACACCGCTACAATGGGAGGTATACCGGAGAATATGAGCAGCGGCGTGATCAGAAAGCCGCCGCCTACCCCGACCAGGCCGGAGAGAAAGCCGACCAGAGCGCCGTAGAGCGAAATCAGGACGATATTGACGTCCATGTGTGCGATCGGCAGAAAGAATTCCATGAATATGCCGGCGTTTGACTACAGCGATGGGAAGGAGGCTGCTATTTTACCGGTTAGCGAACGCTGTTCCTCATGGTTAGCTCAACTTTTGCGCGTCCCGAGGTCCGTGATGGATTTCCTCGCTGCCGGCACGCGCCGCCACAGAGCTGCGGCGACCGCCGGTGCTGCATTGCTGCTCGCAGGCTGCGCGCTCGCCGGCTGCAGCGGCAATGTCGCAAAACTCCCGCAACTGCCAGCCGACGCCGTGGTCCTCGCCTTCGGCGACAGCCTCACCTTCGGCACCGGCGCGCAAGCCGAGGCCAGTTACCCGGCGGTGCTGCAGAAGCTCATCGGGCGCACCGTCGCAAACGCGGGCGTACCCGGAGAAGTAAGCGCGGCAGGACTGGCACGACTGCCCGATACACTGGATGAATACCAACCCGCGCTGCTCATCCTCTGCCACGGCGGCAACGATTTTCTGCGCAAGCTCGGCGACGCCCAGGCTGCGGAAAACCTGCGCGCGATGATCCGGCTTGCCAAGGAGCGGGGCATAGGCGTTGTGCTCATCGCCGTACCCAAACCGGGCTTATTGCCCTCGCCGCCCGATTTCTACGCCGGGATCGCCCGGGAATTCGGCCTGCCCTATGAGGCGGAGGCGCTGAAGACCATACTGCGCGACAAGGGACTGAAATCCGACCTGGCGCATCCCAATGCCGAAGGCTACACCCGGCTGGCGCAGGCAGTGGCGGCACTGTTGAAGAAAAGCGGCGCCGTGTGATTTTCGCGCGGCGCCGTATCGAACTATGGCCTGGTCCCGCTCGCGCGGGCACAAGCCAGGCATAGATGCGAAAATCGCGGCGTAATCCAACCAGGAGGCATTGCATGTTTGATCTGACCGGCAAAGTCGCGCTGATCACCGGCTCGACCAAGGGCATAGGCAAGTCGATCGCCGAAGAGATGGCGAAAGCGGGGGCCAAGGTGGTGATTTCCAGCCGCAAGGCCGATGCATGCGAGGAGGTGACCCGCGAATTCAGCGGCAAAGGTTACGCGGCGATCTCGATTCCCTGCAACATCGCGCACAAGGAAGAGCTGCAGCGCCTCGTAGACGCGACCATGAAACACTGGGGGAAAATAGATATCCTGGTGTGCAATGCCGCCGCCAACCCGGTGTACGGGCCCACGGCGCAGGCGGGCGACGAGGTGTTCGACAAGATCATGGGCAACAACATCAAGAGCAACTGGTGGCTGTGCAATATGGTGATTCCGCAGATGGCCGAACGCAGGGACGGCGTGGTGATCATCGTCTCGAGCATCGCCGCGTTGAAGGGCAACACCGTGATCGGGCTCTACGGCGTGTCCAAGGCGGCAGACACGGCCCTGGTCCGGAACTACGCCTGCGAGTGGGGCCCGTCGAACATACGCGTCAACGCGATTCTGCCCGGCCTGATCAAAACCGATTTTGCCCGGGCATTGTGGGAAAACGACCAGGCGCGCAAGGCACGCGAGGCGATGACGCCGCTGCGGCGCCTGGGCGAGGCCGAAGAAATCGGCGGTATCGCGGTGTTTCTCGCGTCCAGGGCAGCCACCTTTGTCACCGGCCAGACGATAATCGCCGACGGCGGCGTGACCATCGCCTGAATCACCGAAACCGGATCGCGCAGCGGCCCTATGCCTGCGCCGCTGCCTTCGCCATGGCGACGCCTATCAGGCTGTCGCGCGTTACCAGCCCTGCCAGCTGCTCTTCGTCGAGACCTTCGGTGCCGGCGGGTCGCAGCGGCAACACCATGTAACGCATGTCGGCGGTGGAGTCGTGCACCCGGATTTCGACATCGTCGGGGATGCGGGTGCCGAACTCCTGCAGCACGGTGCGCGGTTCGCGCACCACGCGGCTGCGATAATTGCTGCTCTTGTACCATTCGGGCGGCAGACCGAGCAGCATGCGCGGATAGCACGAACACAGGGTGCACACGATCACGTTGTGCACGCGCGGGGTGTCTTCGAGCACGATCAGGCGCAGCGGTCCCACGGCGAAACCGAGTTCCTCCGCCGCGGCAGAGCCGTTGTGCAAGGCGCGCGCCTTGTAGGCGGGATCGACCCAGGCGCGCGCCACCATCTTCGCACCCCGCCCCGGATTGCGGCTGTCCATGGCCTTGACTTCGCGCTCCACATCGGCGCCGCTGAACACCCCCTTGAGGATGAGCAGTTCCTCGATCGCGCTTTGCATGCGCCGGTAGTAGCCGCGGCTGTCGGCTTCGTCCGTCTGCTTCATGCGGGCTCCAGCCAGTGTTGAAAAATTTCAATCTCGACCGCGTCGCCGGCGTTGCCGGCATAGTCCTGCCACAACTCGCGGCAACTGAAGCGCACGCGGTACAGCGGCTGCGCCGGCAATCCGTCGCGGTTGTATGCCAGCTCTTCCGGATTGGCGAAGCTGCCGCAGATGCGCTCGATCACGCCGGCGTGGCCGCGGCAGTACCAGGGCGTGCGCACGTGCCCGGGCGGGTCGGCGCGGCGCACCTGCACGCGCGCACCCGGGGCAAAACGCGCCGGCAGCGGCTCAGGCGCGCCCATCCCTCGCCTCCAGTTCCGCCATTTTCCGGCCGAGTTCGTCTATGCTGATCACGCCGCGCTGGATCAGGGTCTGGCAGATGGAATGCATCCAGCGTTCGTAATAGCCCATGCGATCGTAGGCGTCCGCCCCCAGGCTCTCGATATTGCGGCGCAGTTCGTCCACCTTGAGCAGCTGCCGTTCCTTGTCCGAGAGCAGCATCATCAGCGCGTCGACGCGCTTCTCCCACAGCTCGTATTCGTGCTCGCTCGGTTCGCATTTGCCGGCGGGTCGTCCACCCATGTCGTGATGGCTGCGCATCTTGTCCTCCCATTTCGATCTTATCACCGGGCAGCGATCGGCGGGCGGCGCTTCCACAGCCCGGTGGCCTGCTCGAATGCGTAGGCCAGCTGCAGTACGCCGAAATCGTCCTGATGCCGCCCGACGATCTGCACGCCCACCGGCAACCCGTCCGCGGTAAAGCCGCAGGGCACAGAAATCGCCGGATGGCCGGTAACGGTGATGTAGTAGCAGGACTTCATCCAGTCTATGTAGGTATCCATGGCCACGCCCTCGATCTCTGTGACGTAGGGCTGGTCGACATCGAACGGGGGCACCTGGTTCACCGGCAGGATCAGAAACTCGAAACGCTGCATGAAGCTGCGCATACGTTCGTACAGCGCCGTGCGCTTGGCCTCGGCGGCGCCTACCTGCGCACCTCTGAGTTTTCTGCCCGCCTCGATATTCCAGATCACCGTATCCTTGAGCAGGTCGCGCTGTCGGTCCAGGTGCTCGCCGTAGGAAAGCTCGAACTGCCAGGCGCGCAGGGTGTGGAAGACCTCGTTCGCGTCCGCCAGGTCCGGCGTTGCGTCCTCCAGCGTGCAGCCCAGCGCGGCGAATACAGGGCGCTGCGCAGCCAGCACTGCGGCGACGCGCGCATCCAGCGGCAGCCCGCCCAGATCGGGGCTCCAGGCGATGCGCACGCCCTTGAAATCGCGCGCGAGGGGCCGCGCAAAGCCGCTGCCCGGCTCGGCGATAGCAATCGGACTCTTGGCATCCCAGCCGGCGATCACGCTCAACATCAGCGCGCAATCTTCGACCGTGCGCGCCATCGGCCCCTGCACGCCGAGCGTGCTCCAGCCGGTTTTCGCCGGCCAGATCGGCACGCGCCCGGGCGAGGTGCGCATGCCGACTATGTTGCAGAAATTCGCCGGACAGCGCAGCGACCCGCCCATGTCGCTGCCGTCGGCCAGGGGCACCATGCCGGCAGCCAGCGCCACCGCCGCGCCGCCCGAAGATCCGCCGCAGGTCTTGCTGGTGTCGTAGGGGTTGAGCGTCTTGCCGAATACCGCGTTGAAGGTCTGCGAGCCGGCGCCGAACTCGGGTGTATTGGTCTTGCCTATGGAGATCGCCCCGGCCTGCTGCAGCCGGTCCACTATCAAATGGTTCCGGTCGGGAACGAAGTCCTTGAAAATGGGCGAGCCGTAGGTGGTGCGCATGCCGCGCGTGAGGAACAGGTCCTTGTGGGCGACAGGCAAGCCGTGCAGGGTCGCGAGTGCTTCGCCACGCGCCTGCTTCTCGTCTGCCGCGTGCGCCTGCGCCAGCGCCTGCTCGGGGTAAAGGCTGACGATCGCATTGAGCCCGGGATTGAGGCGCTCGACCTGCGCCAGCGAGGCCTGCATCAGTTCGCGCGCCGACAACTCCCCGCGCCGGATGCACTGCGCCAGCTCGGTTGCCGGCAAGAAACAGAGTTCCTCCTTCATTGCGCACTTCCTGAACTGGTCATAACCGATTCTATCAGTCGGCGCGGCGTCGCCGCAGCACCCTTGCGTCTGCCCCGACAGGCGCCGCAGCGCGTGTTACTGCGGCGGCTGCCGCGCCAGTTCCAGCAGCACGTCGCGCAGCCACTGCTGCGCCGGATCGAGCTGATTGCGCTCGTGCCATATCTCGCCGACGGTGAAGCCTTGTATCTCGAGCGGCGGCTCGAATATGCGCAGCTTCTTCTCGTAGCCGCGCGCGAGCCGCTCAGGCAGGGCGCTGATCATGTCGGATCGCGCGACTATCTCCGGCACCAGCAGAAAATGCGGCACCGCCAGCCGCACGCGGCGTTTTCTCCCCATCGCCGCCAGCGCCGCGTCGATCTGGGTGCTGAAACCGCTGCCTGGCACTGACACCCGGATGTGCTCCAGGTCGCAGAACTCTTCCAGCGTCAGGCGCGCGCCCACGCCCGGGTGCTCGCGCCGCACCACCGACACGACGCGCTCCACATAGAGCGGCCGCGCGTGCAGACCACTGGGTGCATTCTGCAGCCCGGTGATGCATAGGTCGACGTCGCCGCTTTCCATCTGCTTGGCCACCAGGGGCAGATCGAGCGGACTGACTTCCAGCCGCACCCCCGGGGCCTTGCGCTCGAGATAGTCCACCAGTTTCGGTATCAGGGCGTATTCGACGTAGTCCGAGGAGGACAGGCTGAAGGTATGCTCCGCGCTGGCCGCGTCGAACGCCGAGCGCGGCTGTACGATGGCGTCGATCTCGTCCAGTACCCGCCTTACCGGGCCTAGCAGTTCCAGAGCCCGCGGCGTCGGCAGCATGCCGCGCGCGCTGCGCAACAGCAGGGGATCGCCGAACAGTTCGCGCAGGCGCGCCAGCAGGGCGCTCGCGGCAGGCTGCGACAGATGTAGTCGCACCGCCGCGCGCGATACGTTGCGCTCCGCCAGCAGGGCGTCCAGGGCCACCAGCAGGTTGAGGTCGATCTTTCTTATATCCATAGAACAGATATAGTAAATCTAAAAAATCGATTCGACAAATAGACAAATGATGTTCAGACTCATTCCATAGATCGGGAAAGGGCAATGCCATGAATCTGGGCGCCGCTAAACTGATTGCGGGTTATGTAAGCGCCAGCGCCGCTGCGCTGGCGACATCGGTGAAACTGTCCTGCGTTTTGGGCGGGCAGTTGGCAGTAGCGTTCAGCGGGAGCTACTTCCGCTAGGCCGCCAGTCAGCTGCAGAATCGTTTTCGCGGGTCTCCTCCTCCTCTCCCCGCGCGGGCAGGGTGGCCGCTAACAACCGGCACCCTGCCTTTTTTCTTCCTGTCTATGCACGCAGCTGATGCAGCCGCTGCAGATCTTCCGGCCGGTCCAGGTCCCACAGCGGCGCCAATTCGCGCCAGCGCATATTGCCGCGCATCAGCCGCACGCGCGTTTCCTGCATCACGGCCGCGGTGCCCCATGGCATGCCCGCGAAGAACTGCGCCGGCGCAGGGCGCGCGAGGCCGATGAGCACGTAGCCACCGTCCTCGGCCGGACCGAGCACCGCGTCGTTTCCATCGGCGAGCGCGGCAGCGGCTTCGCGCAAATAAGCCGCGGTGAACGCCGGACAGTCGCAGCCGATCAATATCCCCGGAGAGCCCGCCGCCAACGCAGACTCCAGCGCGAGCGCCATGCGCACGCCCAGATCGCCGTCGCACTGCGTGCGCAGACTGATGCCATGGCGCAGTGCGCAGGCGGCAAAAAATGGATCATCGGGCCCGGGCGCGCACCACAGTTCCAGCGTGCCCGGCCGCGCTTCTTCGGCCGTGCCCAGCGTGCGCTCGATCAGCCGGCGCTGCAGCGCCGCGGCGCCCTTCGCGCCCAGTGCGGGAATCAGCCGCGTCTTCACCCGCCCCGGCGTCGGCGCCTTGGCGAAGACCATGATGCGGCAATTACCGGCCACGCCTGCCGTAGGCTTGCGCCAGCCTGGACGGCGCCGCGCCGAATGCGTATTGCAGGCGCAACCACCACATCCGCACGATGGTGCGCAGCACGCCCTCGCTTTCCCAGCGGCGCGCCGAGGTGAGGCAGCGCTCGCGCAGGCTGAGCGGTGCGGATATCCGACGCAAGCGCGCGCTGATGGCAATGTCCTCCATCAGCTCCTGGCGCGGGTAGCCGCCGATGGCTGCAAACACCTCGCGCCGCACGAATATGCACTGGTCGCCGGTGCATATATGGGTCAGGCGCGAACGCAAATTCATCATGCTTTCCACCAGCCGCAATAGAGGATGGGAGCCCGCGATCTGCACGTCGAAGCGGCCCCAGGCGCGACCCTGCGCGGCCAGGCCTAGTAGCACGGCGCGGTCGGCGTCCTCGGGCAGGCGCGTATCCGCATGCACGAACAGCAGCACATCGCCGGTCGCAGCGCGCGCGCCGGCATTCATCTGCGCCGCGCGACCCGGCTCCGAGCCCAGTACCCGGTCGGCCAGACCCAGGGCGAGCGCCGCGGTCGCGTCGCTGGAGCCGCCGTCGGCCACGATGAGCTCATGGCCGCGGCGGCGCATTTCTCCCAGAGACTCCAGGGTGGCCACGATGCGCGCTGCCTCGTCTAGCGTCGGAATGATGATGGACAGTTGTTTCATTCGGCACGCGATGGCGTATCGGCTTGGAGTTCACCTCGGGCCTGCGCCCTCCGCGGCTGCGCGCCCCGCCCGCCTTGCGCCAGTGGGATTCCGCCCGGCGGGCACCCACTTCGCGCGCGAAAGGCGATGCACGGCGCGCCAGTCAAAACCTTACGCAGGTTTTGCGCGCAGCGCGACTTGCGTCCATACCCGGTCGATGGCCGCGAGCACTTCGTCCGCGTTCTGCAGGCGCTCGGCCGGATCCTTGGCCAGCATGTCGTCGAGCAAGCCCTGGTAGTCGTCGAGCGCGGCCGGCAACCTGGGCACCGGCGCGTGCACGTGCTGGGAGATCAGCTCGACGATGGTACTGCCGTCAAAGGGACGCCGGTTCATCAGCATTTCGTAAAAGATGATGCCCAGGCTGTAAATGTCGGAACGCTCAGTCGCCGGCTTGCCGCTCGCCTGCTCCGGCGAAATGTAATAGGGCGTGCCGAAGAACTCGCCGTGCACGGTCCTGTCCATCGAGCCCTCGGAGCGCTTGGCGATACCGAAATCGGCCAGCACCATGGTGCCGTCGGCGCGCAGCATCATGTTCGCCGGCTTGACGTCACGGTGCACTATGCCGAGGCGGTGGATTTCCGCGAGCGCTGCGGCCGCCTGCGCCAGCAAGGACAGCGCCTGACGCGGCGACAGTCCCTGCGCGATGACGTCTTTCAGGCTGCCACCGGTGAAGTACTCCATCGCTATGTAGGCGTAGTCGTCGGTGAACCCCTTGTCGTAGATCTTGACCACGTTGGTATGGTCGATATCTGAGATCAGCGCCGACTCCTGGATGAAGCGCTGCAGCAGCTGCGCGTCATCGCTGGGCCGCGCATTGAGGATTTTCAGCGCCACCTGCGCGCCGTCCGTTTCGCGCTCGGCGAGAAAGACGTTGGACATGCCGCCTTCCCCGATCTTGGACTGTACCCGGTAGCCCTTGATCTGCAGCGGCCGGCCCGCGGCGAGCGCCTTGCTCAGGTCGCTGGTGATGATGCGCAGCGTCTCCGACAACGCTGCCTTGGCCGCGCGTGCGGTCATCTTCGCGTTTTCCGCTAGCGCCGCACGCAGCGATTCGGGCACCTCGATGGGGCCCTCCTCGGCACCCTCGGCGGCGCCTATGCCGGTGATTTCCATGGCCTCGACCGGGATATGGCGACCGCGCAGTTCCAGCAAGCGCGACTGACCGGTGCTCACCAGGCTCCCGGCCATGCTGACGGTGGACGTACTTGCCACCACCGGCCAGCCCAGTTCCTTCGTCTGCCCCTCCAGGCGCGAAGCGACATTGACGCTGTCCCCGACCACGGTCAGGTCTTCGGCTCCGGGAGGTCCGATGCGCACCTCCATCAGTTCGCCGGTATGGATGCCCACGCCGGTGGCGAAATCGGGCAGCCCGCTCAGATCGAAATGCCGCTTGAACCAGTCGCCGAACGCGTTCGCCGCAAGCACGATTCCGAGTCCGGCGCGCACGGCGCGGCGGGCATGGTTGTCCTCGCCGTCCTTGTCGCGCGGCTCGAACACCACCATGATGCCGTCGCCGATCAGCTTCGCAATGCGCCCGCCGTTGCGCACGATCGGCTGGCATACCGCCTCGAAATAGGCGTTGAGCAATTCGGCGATCTGGCCTGCGGTGAGGCGCTCCGAATAGGTGGTGAAATTGCGCACGTCGGCGAACAGCACCGTGGCCTCGGTCATCTTGCCGGTCAGGCCGGCGGTCTCTGCGAACGTCAGCGGCCGCTCGGCTTCGGCGCCGCTGATGCTCTCCCGATACCAGCGCTTGAGCTCGTCGTTTCCCGCGACCAGGCGCTCGGCCAGCGAGCGCGCCGCGTTCTCGTACTTCTTCAGCCGTGAATTCACCGCGTCGATCAGTTCGTCGCGCGTGAACGGCTTGTTGAGGAAATCGTCCGCGCCGAGGTTCATGCCGCGGCGCATGCTGGTCTTGTCGTTGAGCGCAGTAAGGAAGATGAACGGGGTGTCGGCGAAGCGCGGGTCCCCGCGCAGCGCGTCCAGCATGCCGAATCCGTCGAGCTCGGGCATCATCACGTCGCTGATGATCAGGTCGGGCGCAAAGCGCCTGGCCTGCTCTATGCCGGCGCGGCCGTTTTCGGCGGCGTCCAATTCGTAGCCCTCGCCTTTGAGCATCAGCGTCAGGTTCAGGCGGATCGACGCCTCGTCCTCGACCACCAGGATTTTCTTTTTCACGTTTCCTGCCCCAGACATCGCCTGATCGCGCCGCGCAGTTGCTCCAGGTCGAACGGTTTGGCCAGCACCTCGGTCGCCCCGCGTTTCAGGCCGAGCGCGCGCGCTTCGTCGTTCATCGCGGCGGAAAACAGCAGCACCGGAACATCGGCGAACTGCGGCTCCGCGCGCAAGGTCTCGAGCACGGCGTAGCCGCCCAGATGCGGCATGACGACATCGCAGATGACGAGCTGCGGACGGAATTGCCCCGCCCGCTCCAGTCCCTGCTTGCCGTCGGCGGCCCAGGCGAGTTCGTGTCCGTCGATGCGCATCACCTGCCGCATGAAATCCAGATTCGACTGGTCGTCGTCGATGAGCAGTACCCGCGCCACGATCAGGCCGCCTTGGCTGTCTGCATCAGCGGCAGGCGCACGCTGATGCGGGTGCCGGCGTCGACCTTGCTGTCGACCGAGACGCTGCCGCCGTGCAATTCGGCTGCCTTCTTCACGATCACCAGCCCGAGGCCGGTGCCCTGGCGATTGCCGACGTTGCCGGCGCGATGGAAGCTCTCGAACAGGCGCGCCTGGTCCTCGACCGGTATGCCTATGCCCTTGTCGCCTACCTCGATCAGGGCCTGGCCGTCGCGCTCGGCCAGCAACAGGGTGACGACGCTGCCGGGAGGCGAGTATTTCGCCGCGTTGGAGAGCAGATTGGTGAGGATGTGGCGCAGCAGCTTCTCGTCCAGATTGAGGTTGCCGCGATCGAACTGCTGCTCGAATTGAATGACATGGTCCTTGGCCACGCCGCCGCGCAGTTCCTCCACCACTTTCTTGCACAAATCGCGCAGGTCCATCGGCTTGGGATCGAACTGCAGCGCGCCGGCCTCGGCTTTGCCTATGATCAGCACGTCTTCGATCATTGCGTTCATGCGCTTCACGGCGCCCTGTATCCCGTGCAGCATTTTCAGCTTGTCTTCGGCCGACAGGTTGTCGGAATAATGTTCCAGCAATTCGGACGAGGACAAAATCGTCGCGAGCGGCGTGCGCAATTCATGCGATGCGATGGAAACGAACTTGGACTTCATTTCCGACAGCTCTTTTTCGCGCTGCAGGGCGGCGAGCAGTTCGGCCTCGGCGCGCTTGCGCTGGGTGATGTCGACGTTGGTCCCGGTCATGCGCAAGGCGCGGCCGCCTTCGGCCCGCTCGACCACGCGGCCGCGGCTGAGCACCCAGGCCCAGTCCCCGCTGGCCGTCTTCAGGCGGTGCTCGATGCGGTACAGCGGCCGCAGGCCGCTGATGCAGTCGGCTTGCGCCTGGCGCAGCGCTTCGACCTCGTCCGGATGCACCATCGGCACGAACTCGTCCAGCGTAAGATAGCGCTCGCGCGGCTCGCCCCCGATCATCTGCGCCAGCGCCGCGTCCAGATAGACCGTGCCGCGCCTCGCGTCCCACTCCCAGATCGAGATGGCCGAGGACTGCATCGCCAGATCGAGCCGCTCCTTGGTCTGCTGCAGCGCCGCCTCGGCCAGCTTGCGCTCGGTGATGTCGCCGATGCCGATGATGATTCCTTCCTGCGGCCGGGCTGCGTCGATCGCGCGGCTGTCGGTGAACACCCAGATCGGGGCGCCGTCCTTCTTGCGCAGTAGCAATTCGACGGAATAGCTCTCGCCCAGCTCGAATCGCGCATACGCGCGGCTGCCCGGCTGCATGAAATCCTCGTCGGACTGGAACCACACGCCGGTGGGCTGGCCGGCTATTTCATCCACCTCGTAGCCGAGAATCTCGGCAAAGCGCTGGTTGCATTTGAGCACGGCCCCCTGGCTGACAAAGGCGATGCCAACCGCCGCGGTGTCGAAAATCAGCCGTTGCTCGGCCAGGGCGGAGGTCAGGGATTTTTCGGCGACCTGCAATTTCTTGAGCAGCAGCGTGTTCTCGTGGCCATAGGCCAGCGTCTCGATCAAGGCGTAGTGATTGGACAGGTACAGGCCCAGCAGCACGGTCGCGAATACCAGCAGCAGCAGCGCGGTGGAGGTATTGAGTCCGCCGCCGAAGGTCAGCAGCATCGCCACCATGGGCGCGAGTATCGGCAGGATGAAGCTGGTGAAAGCCTTGGGGCTGGGTGCAAGCGAGGGCGGCAGGCCCATGGCGACACTGCTGATCAGAAACGTGACCGTGAGTTCCTGCAGCGAGGTCGGCGTATGGCCGATGAGCATCAGCGCCAGCCCCCAGCCGGCGCCGACCAGCGCGCTCGCGAGGCAGAAATAATTTTCCCACTCCGCCGCGTCCTCCGCCGGCGGCTGGCGGCGGCGATAAATCCGCGCCATCGCGTAGCGTACCGAACTCGCCACACCGAGCCAGATGAACCAGAGCACGATGAGGTTGACGCCGATATAGCCCCACATGGCAAATGCGGTAATGCTCGCGGCCACCAGTATGATGGGCACATCGGTACCCGAGAGCCGGTACAGCATCGACACGCGCTCGGGCAGGTACTCGACCGATGACATGGAAGCCAACCGAGTGCGCAAATTCGCCAACGACATCACTTTGGATCCTCCATGTGCGCAGGCCTGAAACTGTGCGCATCGTCTTCAGCCCGATTATTCTACTATGATTCAACAGGTTTCGGCCCGGTCCGCCGCCGAATGTGGCGTGTGAACCAGCGGCCGGCACGCAAGGAACAGCCGCGCCTCACTTACGGCTGCCGGGGATTTCCGCGCTTTGCGGTACAATTCTCCGCCTTACTCCCGCGACTATGCACATGGGCCACCGACTCAGCAAAATCGATATTCGATCCGGCGACACGGGACCGATGGACCGCCCGACCTGCTTCGCACCCTTGGTCGCGCTGATCGCAACGAGCTGACCATGGGCCACCGACTCACCAAAATATATACTCGAACCGGCGACACGGGCGATACCGGCCTCGGCGATGGCTCGCGCGTGCCCAAGGACAGCCTGCGGGTGCATGCGCTGGGTGAAATCGACGAATTGAATTCAGCGCTGGGTGTGCTGCTCGCGGAAGAACTGCCCCCCGCTATGCGCGCGGCGCTCGCCCTCATTCAGCATGAGCTGTTCGACCTGGGTGGCGAAGTCTGCATTCCGGGTCATGCCAGCATGAGCGAGCGGCAGGTTTCGCGGTTGGAGGCGCTGCTGGACGACTATAACCGGGACCTGCCGCCGCTGAAGGAATTCATACTGCCCGGGGGTACGCGCATGGCGAGCCTGGCGCACCTCGCGCGGACCGTGTGCCGCCGTGCCGAGCGCGCCCTGGTGTCGCTCTCGCGCGCCGAACCGGTCGGAACCGTGGCGCGAAAATATCTGAATCGCCTGTCCGATTTGCTGTTCGTCCTGGGCCGCGCGCTGAACCGCGCAGGCGGAGGCAGCGACGTATTGTGGCAGCCCGGCATTTCGCGGGAGAAGCACGCGAAAAAAGGCGGGAAACAACCTTAGAGTCCGATTCAGAATTGCCGCCCCTGGCTCTGAGAACCTTCGGCCCATTTTGCAGTGAGCACCTGACTTGCGCCCGGTGCTGGCCGCGAAGCTAGTCCTGAAATGCGACTTCGCGGGTCTTGCGCACGGCCGGCG
The DNA here is from genome assembly GCA_014860355.1 of Burkholderiales bacterium. Taxonomy (GTDB): domain Bacteria; phylum Pseudomonadota; class Gammaproteobacteria; order Burkholderiales; family SG8-39; genus 2-12-FULL-64-23. The sequence goes on from JACZJV010000182.1 coordinate 19,483, forward strand.
CAAGGGTGAGGAGCAGCAGCGCTATCGCGATGCCGAGCAGCACGCCGCTGATCGGCTTGGTGAAGAACACGGTCGCATCGCCGCGCGAGAGCAGCATCGCGCGGCGCAGGTTCTCCTCCATCAGCGGCCCGAGGATGAAGCCGAGGATCAGCGGAGCGGGTTCGCACTCGAGCTTGACGAACACGTAGCCGAGGACGCCGAACAACGCGGTCAACAGCACGTCGAAGGGCTGGTTCGACAGACTGTAGACGCCGACGCAGCAAAACAGCAGGATCGACGGATAGAGCAGCCGGTAGGGCACGGTCAGGAGCTTCACCCAGATGCCGATCAGGGGCAGGTTCAGGATCACCAGCATCAGATTGCCGATCCACATGCTGGCGATCATGCCCCAGAACAAATCCGGCTTCTCGGTCATCACCTGCGGCCCGGGGGCGATGCCCTGGATCATCATCGCACCTATCATCAGCGCCATTACCGGGTTGGACGGAATGCCCAGGGTGAGCAGCGGAATGAAGGAGGTCTGCGCGCCGGCGTTGTTGGCCGATTCGGGCGCGGCAACGCCGCGGATTTCGCCCTTGCCGAAGCTGGAGGTGTCGCCGATCTTCTTTTCCAGGGTATAGGCGGCGAAGGAAGACAATAGCGCGCCGCCGCCGGGCAGGATACCGAGCATCGAACCGATGGTGGTGCCGCGCAGGATCGCGCCGGAACTGTTCTTGAGGTCCTTCCAGGTCGGCATCAGTCCAGTGACCTTGTTGACGAATACGTCGCGAGCCTGCCCCTGCTCGAGATTGGTGATGATCTCGGCGAAACCGAATACGCCCATGGCGACGATGACGAAGCCGATGCCGTCGGAGAGTTCCGCGAGCTTGAAGGTAAAGCGCGCCATGCCGGAATTGACGTCTGTGCCGATCAGGCCCAGCAGGAGCCCGAGCAGGGTCATCGCGACCGCCTTGATGAGCGAACCGTGCGCGAGCACCGTCGCGCCGACCAGGCCCAGAATCATCAGCGAAAAATACTCGGCCGGACCGAATTTCAGCGCCACCTCGGCCAGCGGCGGCGCGAACAGGGCGATGACCACCGTGGCCACGCAGCCGGCGAAAAACGAGGCTATGGCGGCGATCGCGAGCGCCGGACCGGCGCGGCCCTGGCGCGCCATCTGGTAGCCGTCGAGGCAGGTAATCACCGAGGACGACTCCCCCGGCAGATTGACCAGGATGGCGGTGGTCGAACCGCCGTATTGCGCGCCATAGTAGATGCCGGCGAGCATGATCAGTGCCGAAATCGGCGACAGGTTGAACGTCACCGGCAGCAGCATGGCGATGGTGGCGACCGGACCTATGCCGGGCAGCACCCCGATCAGCGTCCCGAGCAGCACACCGACGAAACAGTACATCAGGTTCTGCATGCTCAGCGCGACGCCAAAGCCGATGCCGAGGTTATGGAACAGGGCGAAGTCCATGCCTATTGCCCCGGCCACAGATTGAACGGCAGCCCCAGCCCCTTGACGAACACCAGCAACCCGAAGAGCACCAGCACGACGGTGAGGATTACGATTTCCTTGTTGCGAAAGTCATGCCCGGCGATTGCGCTCAGTGCGACCAGCAACACAGTGGACAGGACCAGGCCCAGCGGTTTGAGCGCATAGCCGAATATGACCACGGCGAGCAGCACCAGGAACATGGCCTTCGGTCCGAACGCGCCGATGAACAGGAACAGCGACAGTCCGACGAGCGCGAATTCGACCATCGGCCCGCCCTTTAGCCAACTCGATGCGAAGTAGGCCGCGGCGCCGACTGCGGCCGAGGCGATCAGCAAAGGCAGCCGAAACGCAAATACCTTGAATGGATGTTCGATTCCGGACGCAAATGCACGCAGGAAAACGATCCCTCCCAGCACTGCGAGCAGGCCGCCCAGTACTGCGGGGAAATACGCGGGGCCCATGCGCACCGACGAGCCCATCGGATAATTGAAGGAAATCAGCATGAAGCCGAGGCCGAAACCGCAGAACATCAGTCCAGCCCAGAAATCCTTGCCGTTCCTTACCCTCATCGTCGCATCCTGAGGACATTTGCAGTCCGGAATTGCGCCGCGACCGCGGCCTCATGCAGTCGTGCTTCGCCGGTATCCGGCGAATCGTGCGGATTCAATCGCTGTCCTTGTCCATCAGGCTTACCAGCTTGACGCTGGTCTGGCGCAAGCGCTGCGACAGCATCAGCACCAGTTCCATCAGGATTTTCGCCCCCAGGATCGGCTGTTCCAGAATAATGCGCGCCAGGCTCTCGCGCGACAACACCGCGATCACGCAAGGCTCGGCGGCGACGCAGGTCGCGAAGCGCGGTTCGCCGTCTATCATCGACATTTCGCCCAGGGTCTTGCCGGCTTCGACCGAGGCTATGAGCTTGGGCGTGTTCCAGCGATCCTGCTTGAATACTTCCACGCTGCCTTCGATCACCAGCAGCATGAAATCGCCTTGTTCGCCTTCGTGAATGATCTCCTGACCCGGTCCGGCCCGGTAGACGTTCATGAAGTGGCTCATCAGCCTGATCTCCGCCATGTTGAAGTTCTCGAACAGGGGCGAGTAGGTGATCATGCGATGCATCTTCCCGGCGAATTGGGTCGCATCGCCGAGGTATTCCAGGTGCGCGAGAAGATCGTGTCTGCCGCTTTCAGCCATAGAGCGCCAGTCCAGGGAAGGCGGTTCGGGCGGGTCCGGGTAGGCACCGCCAGCGAGCCCGGCGTCTCCCGATTATGCCGAAACCGGGGTCCAAGCTCAAATCAATCAAATCGCCTTAACGGATCAGCCACAAGGTGACGCCCAGCCAGGCGATGCCGGTAACCAGCATATGCGCGTCGGTAAGCAGTGTCGAAGCCGGATCTTCGCCGCCGCGACGATGCAGGAGAAAGATGTAGCGAAAAATGCCGTACAGCACGATAGGCAAGGTGTAGATCAGCTTGTCGGTATGGTGCAAAGCCACTGTGTCCGGGCTCACGGTGTACAGGCTGTAACTGACGATGACACCGGCAGCGCTGATCGCCATCATGGTGTCAAGCAGCACCGGGCTGTATTCGTCCAGCACCGGTCGCTGGCTGGCGCCGGCGGGGTCATCGCCTTCGCTCACCATCAGTTCGGCGCGACGCTTGGCGAAGCCGAGGAATATCGTCAGCATCAGACCGCACAACAACAACCATTGCGAGGGCGCGATTCCGACTCCCCAGGTGCCCGCAAGGATGCGCAGCATGAAGCCGGCAGCGATGATGAACACGTCCAGTATGGCGACGTGCTTCAGGCCGGCGCTGTATGCGAGGTTGAGCAGCAGGTACGCCACCAGAATGGCCGCGACGCCGGCCGAAGCCGCGGCGCCCAGCGCGAGTCCGACCGTCGCGCAGGCAGCGGCCAGCGCCAGTGCCTCGATCGTGCTTACCGTTGCGCTCGCCAATGGCCGCCGGCGCTTCAACGGATGCGCCCGATCTGCCTCACGATCGAATATGTCGTTGAGTACGTAGACACAGCTCGACAGCAGGCAGAACCCGGCGGCCGCCAGCAGCACGCTGCTCCTAAGCCCCCAGTCGCTGCTGACGTCGCCAAACAGCAGTCCGACGAAGACAAAGCCGTTCTTGACCCACTGATGCGGACGCAGCAGCTTGAGCAGTTGCAGCGCGAACGCCCTGCCTCTAGCGCGAGGGAACGGGTTCATCGGGGAAATAGCGTTCGCAAAAGTAGCAGTGGCCCAGGGGCAGATAGGTCGGCATTCTGTAATAGCGGTCGCGCAGGGGCCGCAGCACCCGTTCGCGATATGCCGGATAGTCGAAATCCTGGCCCAGGACCAGATGGAAGCTGGCGCCGTGCAGTTCGAACTGGCGGTACCCCACCTTGGCGAAATAGGGCGCGTAGTCCTCCGGATTGGGCGGGTTCTTGCGCAAAACCAGAATGTTCTTGCGTGCCAGTTTCCGGAAATCGGTGAGGATGTCGTCGTGGCGCCCATGCGATGACGCGGTTCCGAACACGAAGAAGTACCTGTTCGCGGCGTAGGACGCCGTCACCGCCGGCGAAAACCCGTCGGCGGAAAATTCATAGTTGCCGGCATAGGGCTCGAGTCGCTGCAGCAGCTCGGCGGTCTTGACGTGGTACACGATGCCGTTATACAGCCGGCTGCCCTTCCAGGTCTCCATCGGCAGTACGCCTGCGACTGCGATCGCCGCAACGTGGATCGCGCTGAAAGCGCCCAGATAGAGGACGGACTTGCGCAGCTGGGCGGTGCTTAGCAGCAGCGCTGCTGTGATAAAGAAGAACGGTACGAAGGATAGCAGCCAATGCAAGCCGATCTGTTTTGCCAGCGACAACAATGCGAACGCGGCGAGCGGAGCCACCCAAACGAACATGAAGAACCGCGCTCGCGGCTCAGCAAGCGCGCGGCCGAGCGCAGCGCGATTGCTCCCGAGGTGGTAGAGCGCGACCGGGCACAGCATGTACAGGATGCTCAAAGCGTACAAGGCCGGATTTTGCGGCAACCAGCCGGCGTTGTCGTTGCGGGTATAGAGATTGAACAGCAGATTGGCCCAGCAGTGGTCGTAGTTCCACCAGGCATTCAGCAACGCGAACGGCAGCAGCGAAATGAATACGGTTGCGAGACCGCGCCAGCTCCGCCGGCCCGCAGGCTGGAATAGGACAAAGGCCAGATACGCCAGCCCCAGCAGCACGGCGAAGTATTTCGACAGAAACGCCAGGCCGAGAAAGACGCCCGCAGCGCTGTAGTAAGACAGCGATTCGCGCCGCAATGCCGCGGCGAAGCACAGCGCCGACAGGAAGGAAAACAGCACCAGCGGCGTATCGGTGGTAATCAGGACGTTCCATACATTTGCCGGCAGCAGCAGGAAGGCGAGGGCCGCAGCGTAGGCCTTGTTTTCGTCCGCCGAGCGCAGGTATTGCAGCATTCCGACCGCCACCAGCGCGGGCAGCAGGATGGAGGGCAAGCGCAGCACCCATTCAGCCCTGGAAAACTGCAGCAGCAAGGCCAGGATCCACCCGATCATGGGCGGATGGTCCCAGTAGCCGTAATCGGGATAGACGCCCCAGTAGATGAAGTAGGCCTCGTCCCCGGTTATGGGCAGCGCCTGGGCAAACCAGAACCTGAATGCCAGCGTCAGCGCCAGCGCGAGGTAGAAGGCGGCTCGCATCGGCACCGCGGTCCGGCCGGAAAGAGTTTGCATAGCGGCAATTATAAGGGCTGCCGATTCACCAGGCGCGCACCACGAGGACCGCGCCGTTGACGATGATCAGCATGTACACGAACGCCAGTATGCGCCGCGGCGGCAGGCCATGATGCAGTCGGTTGCCGAGGATCAGCCCGAGCGCCGCAAACGGAGCGAGCAGCGCGGCGGCCAGCAGCAGGTGATCCTGTCCGAGCAGGCCGGAGGCGGCGAACATGGCCAGGCGCACAAAGCCCACCGTCAGTATCAGCTTCGCCATGGTGGCGCGGAGCATGGATATGTCGGCGATGCGCCGCGACATATAGATGGTGTAGATCGGCCCGCCGGTCCCGTAGAGCGCAGTGAAGATGCCGCCGACCACGCCCGCCGGTATCGCCCACCCAGGGTGCAGCGACCCTGTACCCGGCCTGCGCGCAAGACTGCTGATTCCGGCATACAACACGAAACCGCCGAGCAGCAGCAGCAGGGCGCGCTCTGGCAGGCGGATCAGCAACACCAGGCCGAGAACAAGGCCGAGCAGCACGTACGGCAACAAGCGCCTGAGTTCGCCGCGATCGACCTGGCCGCGCATGCGCGTGCCCAGCGTGATCGCCGCGAACATGTCGAGCAGCAGCGTGAGCGGGACGACGAAGCGCAGCGGCAGGAAGTGCGCCAGCAACGGCGCGTTGGTGATGGTGGAGCCGAAACCGACCATGCCGAAAATGACATAGCCGAACAGTACGATCAGGGGCGCCAGCATGCACGCCTCCCACCCGAGCGCCAGCACCAGGTCGCGGAACGGTTCGATATCGGCCCGCAGTGTTAGTAGTGCAAACTTAAGAGGAAGCTACTCCTGCGCCGCGCGCGCGAGGCGGCGCGCGCGCACCGCCTCGGCCAGACGCTCGAGCAGTTTGACGCTGTCATCCCACCCGATGCACGGATCGGTGATGGACACGCCGTAGGCGAGCGGTTTGCCCAGCACCAGGTCCTGGCGGCCGGGATGCAGATGCGATTCCGCCATCACCCCGATGATGCGCTCATCGCCCGCCGCCACCTGGGCGGCCACGTCGGCACAAACTTCCATCTGGCGCAGATAGTCCTTGGAACTGTTGGCGTGGGAAAAGTCGATCATCAGACGCTGCTCCAGCCCGGCCGAGGCCAGCTGCCCGGCCGCCGCAGCCACGCTCGCCGCGTCGTAGTTCGGCCGGGGTCCGCCACGCAGGATCACGTGGCAGTCCTCGTTGCCGTTGGTGGAGACGATGGCCGAGTGCCCCGCCTTGGTGACCGAAAGAAAATGGTGCGGCTGACGCGAAGTCTTGATCGCGTCCACCGCAATCCGGATATTGCCGTCGGTGCCGTTCTTGAACCCGACCGGACAGGACAAGCCGGAGGCAAGTTCGCGGTGCACCTGCGATTCCGTGGTGCGCGCGCCTATCGCTCCCCAGCTCACCAGGTCGGCAATGTACTGCGGGGTGATCATGTCGAGGTACTCCACGCCGGCAGGCATGCCCATTTCGTTGATGTCGAACAGCACGCTGCGCGCCAGCCGCAGACCCTCGTTGATGCTGAATGTCCCGTCCAGGTGCGGGTCGTTGATGAGCCCCTTCCAGCCAACCGTGGTGCGCGGCTTCTCGAAATAGACACGCATCACGATGAGCAGGTCGGCTGCGTGCTTGGACTTTTCCTGTAGCAGACGCCGCGCATACTCCAGCGCCGATTTGGGGTCATGGATCGAACACGGGCCAACGATCACCAGCAGCCGGTCGTCGGCGGCGTGCAGTATCCCGTGTATGCCCTGGCGCGTCTCGTAGGTGACGCGCTCGGCCGCTTCGGATACGGGAAACTCGCGGATCACGTGCGCCGGAGGCGCAAGTTCCTTGATTTCGCGGATGCGGACGTCGTCTACCTTGTGGGTCATGGTTTCTCCTTGGTACCCGTAAATGCGCGCCCGGCGGCTCGCGTTAGCCCGACCCGCATCGACACGCGACTAGAGGAAATTTACTTCCAGACCGCGGCCGCGCAGCCAATCGGCGAGCGCGAGTCCGGTGCCGAACTTCCATGGACGCAGGCGCGCCGGCGCGATCGTGCGGTAATCCACCAGTTCCTCGTTCAGGCTGATCGCGCCTGCCGCCTCCACATGGTAGGCGATGATGAGTTCGTTCTTGCGTTCGAAGGGATAGACTCCGACGAGGCTCGTCGACACGGCGTCCAGATCGAGTTCCTCTTTCACTTCGCGCGCCACACCCTGCTGCGGCGACTCGCCGCGCTCGAGGAAGCCGGTGACGAGGCCGTACATGTTTTCCGGCCAGCTGCGGTTGCGCGCGAGCACCACCCTGCCCTCATGCTCGACTATGGCCGCCACCACCGGAATGGGATTGTCCCAATGGACATAGCCGCAGGCCAGGTCCGCGCAGGCCATGCGGCTCGCGCCGCCGACCTCGGCTTTCGCCAGGGGCGCCGCGCAACTGGGGCAGAAGCGCATGCTCAAAGGCTGGAAATCCTGCCCTGTTCGTTGTCTACCAGCACCGGCGTATCGACGTAGACGATCTCGGGTTCGCTGCCATACTTGCCCTTGACGTAGGCTTTCCACTCCGACGTATAGACACGCTCGGCGGCCTGCCTCGATTCCCACAGATAGAGGCCGCCGGCGCGCATGCCATCCTCGCTGAGGAAATAGTTCTTGCGCAGCAGGCCCGGCATACCCAGGTACTTGGACGCGGTGCCCTGGAACGTGGCAGTCGCCTGATCCAGCGTCTGTTTCTGCGGCAGCTTGAAGCTGACCATCGCAATGACTTTGCTCATATTGCCTCCCGTGCCGAAACGTCCGCCAATTGCAAAGATGGCTAGCTTGAAAGCTTTTGCTGCACCCATGCCTGCACCGACGCGAGCGCGGGCGGCAACCTGGCCGCATCTGTGCCGCCGGCCTGCGCCATGTCGGCGCGGCCGCCACCCTTGCCTCCGACCTGCTGCGCGACAAAATTGACCAACTCGCCGGCCTTCACTCTTGCGGTCAGGTCGGCGGTGACCCCGGCGATCAGGCTGACTTTGCCGCCCCCGGTCGCGGCGAGTACGATGGCGGCCGACTTCAGCTTGTCTTTCAGCTTGTCCAGGGTCTCGCGCAGGGCCTTGGGATCAGCGCCGTCGAGCGCTACGGCGAGCACCTTCACTCCGGCTAGCTCGACCGCCTGGGACGCGAGATCGTCGCCCTGCGCCGACGCAAGCTTCGATTTCAGGCGTGCAAGCTCTTTCTCCGAGGCTCTCGCGCCGTCGATGATTTGCGCTATCTTCTGGCCTAGTTCCTGCGGCTGGGCCTTGAGCATGCTTGCGGCCTCGGCCAGGCGCGCCTCCTGTTCCTGAACCCAGGCCAGGGCGCCATCGGCGGTGACCGCCTCGACCCGGCGTATGCCCGCGGCTACGCCCGACTCGGACACGATCTTGAAAAAACCGATATCGCCGGTGCGGCGCACATGGGTTCCGCCGCACAGTTCGGTGGAAAACTCGCCCATGCCGATGACGCGCACTTCGTCGCCGTATTTCTCGCCGAAAAGCGCCATCGCGCCCGCTTTGATGGCGTCGTCGTATTTCATTACCCGCACCGATATCTCGGTATTGCGGCGCACCTCGTGGTTCACCAGCTGCTCGACCTGGCGCAGCTGCGCGTCGTCAATCGGCTCGTTGTGCGAGAAGTCGAAGCGCGTGCGCTGTGCGTCGACGAGCGAACCCTTCTGCTGCACGTGCGCACCGAGCACCCTGCGCAGCGCCGCGTGCATCAGGTGCGTGGCCGAGTGGTTCCAGGCAGCGCGCGCGCGCGCCGTGCTGTCCACCGCCGCCATCACGCGGTCGCCGACGCGCATGCGCCCGGCTTTGAGTTCGCCTTTGTGGCCGAACACCTCGGACTGGATCTTCTGCGTATCCTCGACGCTGAAGCTGCCACTGACGCCGGCGAGTTCCCCGCGGTCGCCCACCTGGCCGCCGGACTCGGCGTAGAACGGCGTACGATCGAGCACCACCACCGCAGTCTCGCCGGCGGAAATTTCTTCGACTAAGGTTCCCTCGCGATACAGCGCCGCCACCGTTCCTTCGAGCGTCAGCGTATCGTAGCCGTGGAACTCGGTCGGCCGGCCGGAGTACTCCAGTCCGGCGGATACCGTAAACTTGGAAGCGGCGCGGGCGCGCTCGCGCTGGCGCTGCATGGCCGCTTCGAAACCGGCGTAATCCACGCGCACTTCGCGTTCGCGCGCGATGTCCGCGGTCAGGTCGACGGGGAATCCGTAGGTATCGTACAGCTGGAACACCGTCTCGCCGTCGAGCATCCGGTCTTCGCGCGTAAGCGCGCCTTCGAGCACTTTCATGCCGTGCTCCAGGGTTTCGGCGAAGCGTTCTTCCTCGGTCCTGAGTACCCGGGTTACGCGCTCCTTCGCCTTGTGCAGCTCCGGATAGGCCTCGCCCATGACCTGCGCCAGATCCTCCACCAGGCGGTGGAAGAACGGTTCGGTCTGTCCCAGCTTGTAGCCGTGGCGGATGGCGCGGCGGATGATGCGCCGGAGCACGTAGCCGCGTCCCTCGTTGCCCGGAATCACGCCGTCGACGATGAGAAAGCTGGTCGCGCGGATGTGGTCGGCGATGACCCTGAGCGAATTGCTCGCCAGGTCCTTGACATGGGTCTCGCGCGCCGCCGCCTTGATCAGGTCCTGGAACAGGTCGATTTCATAGTTGGAATGCACGTTCTGAAGCACCGCGGCGATGCGCTCCAGCCCCATGCCCGTGTCGACCGAGGGCCTGGGCAGGGGGTGCAGCGTACCCGCGTCGTCGCGGTTGTACTGCATGAACACCAGGTTCCAGATTTCGATATAACGGTCGCCGTCTGCCTCGGGCGAACCAGGCGGGCCGCCGGCTACGCCGGGGCCGTGATCGTAGAAGATCTCGCTGCACGGCCCGCACGGACCGGTCTCGCCCATCTGCCAAAAATTATCCGATCCGCCGCCGGGTTTGTCGCCGATGCGTGTGATGCGCTCTTTGGCCACCTTGATCTCGTCGGCCCAGATGGCGTAAGCCTCGTCGTCGGTCTGGTACACCGTCACCCAAAGTTTGTCCTTGGGCAGCTTGTACACCCCGGTCAGCAGGTCCCAGGCATAGTGGATGGCGTCACGCTTGAAATAGTCGCCAAAGGAGAAATTGCCCAGCATTTCGAAGAAAGTGTGATGTCGCGCGGTATAGCCGACGTTCTCCAGATCGTTGTGCTTGCCCCCTGCGCGCACGCTTCTCTGCGACGTAGTGGCGCGCTTGTAGGGCCGCAACTCCTTGCCCAGGAACACATCCTTGAACTGCACCATGCCGGAATTTGTAAACAGCAGAGTCGGGTCGTTGCCCGGCACCAGCGGACTGGAGGACACCACGGCGTGCCCGCGTTCGGCGAAATATTCGAGAAACTTGGTGCGGATTTCTGCTGATTTCATAGTTTTGCTTCGGGCCGGGCGTGAGCCGCCGGCGAGTCCAGCTGTCCGGGGATAAAAGATTGAATTTTCGCCTGAATCAGGCGCGCATGCAAATCCGACCTCGCGCGATGCCGCCGGCGCAGGCGGGCGCACCCCCGGTGCCGGCGCATGCGCGCCAACGCGTCTAGCTCAGGCTGACCCCGAGAAACCTGCCTATGGTATAGGTCAGCCCACCCGCCGTTGCGCCTATCGCGAGCATGCGCAAACCATCGCGCAGCGCGCTTCTGCCGGTGAACAGACTGATGGCGGCGCCAACTGCAAACAGCGCGAGCGCCGTTATGCCGATAGAGACAAATAGCGCCCGGCTTCCGTTGAGCGCAAAAAACGGCAGCAGCGGCGCGAGCGCGCCCGCGGCAAAGGAAAGAAACGAAAAAATCGCAGCACCCCAAGGGGATCCGAGATCATCCGGATTCAGGCCCAGTTCCTCGCGCGCGAGCGTATCGAGCGCCTGCGCCGGGTCGGCGATGATGGCCTTGGCCAGTTTCGTCGCATCCTCGCGAGTAAGTCCGCGAGCGGCGTAAATCAGCGCAAGTTCCTCGGCTTCCTCCTCCGGGTATTCCTCGAGTTCGTCGCGCTCCAGGCCGATCTGGTGCTCGAACATTTCGCGCTGCGAACGCACTGAAACGTACTCGCCCGCCGCCATTGAAAACGCCCCGGCCATGAGTCCGGCCACGCCGGAGAGCAGAATGATCGAATTGTTGGCCGAGGCCCCGGCTACGCCCAGAATCAGGCTGGCATTTGAAACCAGCCCGTCGTTGACGCCGAACACTGCGGCGCGCAGATTGCCGCCGCCGCTGATACCGCGATGGCGCTTGCCTACTTCTTCCAGCGTAGTCGGCAGTGGATGGCCAGGCGCCGCGTGCGAATAGACCGACAAACCACGCACTTTCATTGCCACCAGAATTGCGCGCAGGGCGCGCGGTCCGTAGCGGCGCACCAGCGTGGCGACCATGCGCGCACGCAGATCCGGGACGTAGCCGGGTGCCGCCTTTCCGGTTTGCCGCGACCAGATCCCCGCCTGGTTTTCGGCTTCGCGCGCAAGCCCGTTGAACAATTCGGCGCGCGGCGTGCCCGATTCGGCCTCCGCCATCACCTGGTAGAGGTAGGCCGAACGCATTTCTTCGCGCCAACCGTCCAGGGAATGCCCGCTATTTGTCATCAGTCTGAATCTCCGGCTTTGAGGACCTGGCGCACTACTTCGGCTGAGAACCCGCGTCCGGCGAGAAAACGCATTTGCCGGCCGCGCTCCGCTGCATTCTGCGGCAATGTGCCGAATTTTCTCTGCCAGGCGCTGCGACAGTTCTCCAACTCGCTTATGCGGGCCTGCAGCACGCTGCGCTCGACGACTTCATCGGATACGCCGCGGCTCCTTAGATCGTACTCTATCTTACGGCTGCCGAATTTGCGCGAGAGCGTGTTGGCGCGCGATTCTGCGAATCGCGCCTCGGAGAGCCAGCCGCGCGCGACCAGGGCGTCCAACAACTGTTCGACCTGTTGGGGAGACTCGGAGTGCGGGGAGAGTTTGCGCGCCATTTCGGCGCGAGTATGCTCTCGCCGCGCAAGCATGGCGAGCGCCCGCTCGCGCAGCGAGATTTCCCTTACTGCCATGGGGATTGTGCCCCGGGGCTACCCCGCTACGACGCTCAGCGCGGCTGCAGGCTTGGCGACCGGATTGTTCACGCCGACCATTTCGCGCACGCGCGCTTCGATTTCGACGGCAAGCTCGGGATGCTCTTTGAGGTATTCGCGCGCGTTGTCCTTGCCCTGGCCGATCTTGTCCTTGTTGTAGGCGTACCAGGCGCCGGACTTTTCGACGATGCCGTGTTTCACCCCCAGCTCGAGGATCTCGCCCTCGCGCGAAATGCCCTCGCCGTAGAGGATGTCGAACAGCGCTTCGCGGAACGGCGGCGCCATTTTGTTCTTCACCACTTTCACGCGCGTTTCGTTGCCGATCACCTCGTCGTTCTTCTTGATCGAACCGATGCGGCGGATGTCCAGGCGCACCGATGCGTAGAACTTGAGCGCGTTGCCGCCGGTGGTGGTTTCCGGGCTTCCGAACATGACGCCGATTTTCATACGGATCTGATTGATGAAAATCACCAGGGTGTTGGTGCGCTTGATGTTGGAGGTGAGTTTCCGCAGCGCCTGGCTCATCAGCCGCGCCTGCAGGCCCATCTGCGGCTCCCCCATCTCGCCTTCGATCTCCGCCTTGGGCGTGAGCGCGGCCACCGAGTCGATGACCACGACATCGACCGAACCGGAGCGCACCAGCATGTCGGCGATCTCCAGCGCCTGCTCGCCGGTGTCGGGCTGGGAGATGAGCAGGTCCTCGACCTGCACACCGAGCTTCTGCGCATACTGCGGGTCGAGCGCGTTCTCGGCGTCGATGAAGGCGGCGGTGCCGCCCAGTTTCTGCATTTCGGCAATGACCTGAAGCGTCAGCGTGGTCTTGCCGGAGGATTCCGGGCCGTAGATCTCGACCACGCGACCCCGCGGCAGACCGCCCACGCCCAGCGCGATGTCCAGGCCCAGCGAACCGGTAGAAACGACCTGCACGTCGTCCTGTATCGCCTCCGAATCCATGCGCATGATGGATCCCTTGCCGAACTGCTTTTCGATTTGTGCGAGCGCGGCGGCGAGGGCTTTTGTCTTGTTGTCATCCATGAATATCTCCTTCGGTTTCGGTGGCAATATACGCATCAACGAACGCCTTGGTCCCGGCGTTGACCTGTATTTTTATACAGTTTTGGAATTTATGCAACACCCGCATGAAAATGAGGGATTCGAGAGCAAAATACGTGCAAGCGCTACAGGCTGCACCCGGCGCGGATCACGCCCACGCCCAGGCCCTCGATGGCGAATTCCTCGCGCCTGGTGTCTACGACTATGGGTTCGAACTCCGGGTTTTCCGGGAGCAGTTCCACTATCGCGCCGCGCCGGCGCAGGCGCTTCACCGTCACCTCGTCATGCAAGCGCGCAACCACGACCTGCCCGTTGCGCGCCTCGCTTGCCTTGTGCACCGCCAGCAGGTCGCCATCGTGGATGCCCGCATCGCGCATGCTCATGCCACGCACCTTGAGCAGATAGTCGGCGCGCGGTTTGAACAGCGCCGGATCGACCTGATAATGCGCCTCGATATGCTCCTCGGCCAGGATCGGCGAGCCTGCGGCGACGCGTCCGACGAGCGGAATCCCGCCGCCGTCCTTCAGACGGATACCGCGCGCCGAGCCCTTGACGATCTCGATCGCACCCTTGCGCTCGAGCATGCGCAAATGCTCCTCGGCCGCGTTATGCGAACTGTAGTCCATCGCCTGGGCGATCTCGGCGCGCGTGGGCGGCAGGCCGGTGGTTTCGATGGCCTGGCGTATCAGTGTCAGGATTTCCTGCTGCTTGGAGGTCAGGGCTTCCATGGGCGAACCTCGGGTTTTGCACAGCCTGTATCTTTATACAGTTTGCGGCCGCAGTCAAGTTCCCCGGTTCCGGCAGCCGGTTTCTGGCGCTACTATTGCTGTCCTTGCGCCGGCCTGCCGGCCCGACCGAAAAGGAAATTCGAATGGAACGCTCCTGGAACCGTTGCGCGGCAAGCATCAGCGACCGCGGCCTGGGCCGGCTGAAAATCCTTGCATCCGGGCCGATGAACCTGCTCGGCACGCCGGTCATCGACGACTTGCGCGCAGCGCTCGCGAACCTGCAATCCGCCGGCGAACTGCGCGCCCTGATCCTGTGCGCAGAAGGCGACCGGGCTTTTGTCGGCGGCGCGGACATCAAGGAAATGGCCGGACTGAATCAAAGCAGCGCGGAACGTTTCATCACCAAGCTGCACGATTTGTGCGAGCAGCTGAGGCAGTTTCCGGTACCGGTCATTGCGCGCATCCCCGGCTGGTGCCTGGGCGGCGGGCTGGAACTTGCCATGGCTTGCGACATCCGCATCGCGGCCGGGGCGGCCCGCTTTGCCATGCCCGAGGTACGCGTGGGCATACCCTCCGTGATTCACGCGGCGCTCATGCCGCGCCTGCTCGGGAGCAGCCGCGCGAGCTGGCTGGTGCTCACCGGCGAAACCATAGACGCCGACACGGCGCTCGACTGGGGACTAGTCAACAAAGTAGTGCCGCTGGAGCAACTGGACGCGGAAATCGACAAAGTGGCCGATGGGCTGCTCGCCTGCGGCGCGCAGGTACTGCGCACACAGAAGGTGCTGCTGCGCTCGTGGGAAGAACTGCCCTTGTCGCAGGCGCTGCGTCAGAGCATCGGGACTTTCGGCGAGGCCTTCACCACGGGCGAACCGCAGGAATTCATGCAGGCATTTCTCGACCGACCGCGGACCGGGCGCTAGGCGCGCCCGGCCCCGGGTTCATTCCTCAGGCGACAGCCTCCGCGAGGCGTACCGGTATGCGCCGCGGACCGAACTGGTCTTTGAGTTTGAACGCCTGATAGCGTCCGGCCAGCGCGCCGCCGCACTCCCCGCAACGCCCGTCGGCGCCGACGAGGTAGTCGAGCAGCGCATACCAGTCGCGCACGATAATCGCCTTGCCGCAATGCGGACAGTAGGTGCTCCCGCCTTCGGTGTCGTGCACATTGCCGGTGTAGACATAGTGCAGCCCGCGCCCGAGGGCAATCCGGCGCGCGCGCGTCAGCGTCTGCGCCGGGGTCGCCGGTATATCGGTCATCTTCCAGTCGGGATGAAACGCGGAAAAATGCAGCGGCACTTCCGGTCCGAGTTCCTGCGCTATCCACGCGCACATCGCCTCGAGTTCGGCGTCGCTGTCGTTCTTCCCCGGAATCAGCAGCGTGGTGATCTCCAACCACACCCCGGTCTCGTGCTTCAGATACTTCAAGGTATCGAGAACGGGCGCCAGGTGGGCGCCGGTCAGTTTGACGTAGAACTCGTCGGTAAACGCCTTGAGGTCGACGTTGGCCGCGTCGATTTTGGCGTAGAACTCGCGCCGCGGCGCAGCGTGCATGTAGCCGGCGGTCACCGCCACCGTCTGCACGCGCGCGGCGTGGCAGGCGTCGGCCACATCCATCGCATACTCGGCGAAAATCACCGGATCGTTGTAAGTGAAGGCCACGCTCTTGCATCCCAGCCTTTGCGCCGCATGGGCGATCACTTCGGGGCCGGCGGCATCGGCCAGGCTGTCCATGTCGCGCGACTTGGAAATGTCCCAGTTCTGGCAGAACTTGCACGCGAGGTTGCAGCCTGCGGTGCCGAACGAGAGCACGCTGCTTCCCGGGTAAAACTGGTTGAGCGGTTTTTTCTCGATCGGATCGACGCAATAGCCCGACGAGCGGCCGTAAGTGGTGAGCAGCATGCGCGCGCCCTCGCGCATGCGTACAAAACAGAGCCCGCGCTGGCCCTCGTGCAGGCGGCAGTCGCGCGGGCACAGATCGCACTGCATCCTGCCGTCTTCCAGCAGATGCCACCAGCGTGCCGGGTATTTGCTTTCGGCGACGTTCACGTGCGGTCGTCCTCCCCTGGCTCCTCCTTCCATTTCAGCACCCGGTAGCGCCGGATGCGGCACTTGGCCGTGCTCACGCCCGCAAGGCCGGCCTTGCGCTTGAGTTCGGCGAGGAACTGCTCCGGATCGGGCAGGCCGTCCCACACCTGCGGCAAAAAGGTAGCGCGCGATCCGCCGCACTCCAGGATCAGGCCGTCTACACCGGGGCGCAGCTGCGCGATCAGGTCGGCGTGATCGGCAAACGCGAGCAGCTTCGGCGTGGCCAGCAGCGAAACCTCCATGCGCGTTGCGGCGAGTTCTGCGCGCGCGAGCGGCGCAAATCGCGTGTCGGAAAACGCCGCTGCGCGCGCGTTGTGTCTCACGTCCTCGCCCAGCGAGCGCTCGGCCTCCAAAGTGCCGATGCAGCCGCGCAATGCGCCGTTCTGCGTCAGCGTGACGAAGCTCGCGCACGCCGGCTTGAGCCAGGCTGCGCCGGGCAGGGGCTGCGCCTCGCACACGCCCAGCTCGGCCTCTATGCTGTTTCTTGCGATACCAAGCAGGATGCGTCCGTGCTCCGCGGTGAAACGCGGCGCGCCGTCCCAGAAAGCGAACGAACCATAACCCACCACGCGACCGCGGCCGCCGGCGGTATCCCCGGAATTGCGCAGGTCCAGCAGTTGCGCAGTCAGGCCGTGGCGCTTGGCCGCAAGCAGCAGGCCCGCGACCGGGGTCGCGCCGCAGGCCTGCTCGTGGTCGATATCGGCGGAAAATCCAAGTATCGCCGTGGCCGTACCCCGGTCGATGGTGCGGGCTTCATCATAGGCATGGTAGTGAGACAGGTCCGAACTGACGACGATCAGCGTTTCTTCGCCACCCCAGAGCTTTTCGATCACCTTGGCCACCTCCGAGGGCGTGGCCGAGCCCACCGCCAGCGGCACCAGGCTGAATTCGCCCAGCACCCGCTGCAGAAACGGCAGTTGCACTTCCAGCGCATGTTCCTCTGCGTGCACCGCGCTACTCACCACCACCTGCGGCAAACCGGCGAGCAGGCCGACCGCCGCCTGGTCTATCTGTACCCGGCCCAGCGGCGTTTCGAACGCGGCCGCCTCCGGCAGGGCGAGTCCGCGCACCGGCACGCGATGGCTGGGACCGAGCAGCACCACGCGGCGCACGATCCCGCGCGCAGGGCGCAGCCTGTCGTAAGCTTCGGCGGCGACGCCGCCTGAATAGACATAACCGGCATGGGGTACGATCAGCGCCTTGGGAAAACCGGGAACGAGGCCGCCGCCGGCGCTCAGGCCCAGCATGTCGTCGACGTCCCGGGCCAGTTCGCGCGGGGCGGCCGGATAAAACGCACCGGCAACGGCGGCGGGGCGCAGCGAAATCATGGCTCGGATTCGGGAGAGGCCATATTTCATTCTAGGCCAGCCCGAGCCCGGGTCAAGCTCGATTGCCTGGTGTCGCGATAAAGCCGTCCAACAAGTCGAGCACGCCTTGGAGCGCGACAATCACCGACTGCTGCCGCACGCTTTCCCGATCCCCATCGAAGCGCCGCGTTTCCGCGCCATGCGTCCCCTCCTTCAAGCCCCAGGCGAAGCACACGGTGCCCACCGGCTTTTCCGGCGAACCGCCGCCGGGGCCGGCGATGCCGGTAACCGCGACTGCCACTTGCGCGCGGCTGTGCGCCAGCGCTCCTTCCGCCATCTCGCGCGCAGTCTGTTCGCTCACCGCACCACGCTCGCTCAGGGTCGCGGCGCTTACCCCGAGCATCTCCTGCTTGGCCTCATTCGAATAGGTGACGAAGCCGCGCTCGAACCAGTCCGAGCTGCCGGCGATGGCGGTGATCGCCTGGGCGACCCAACCGCCGGTGCAGGATTCGGCGGTTGCAAGCATGGCGCCCTGCGCCTTCAGCTTTGCGCCGACCCGTGTCGCAAGCGTGGCGATCATGTCAGCGCTCATCGGGCATCAACCGATCAGGGCCTTAGTCGCGGCCATGGCCAGCAGCGTATAGAACGCGGCGAGCACGTCGTCCAGCATCACCCCCAGGCCGCCCTTCAGCCGGGCGTCAACCTGGCGGATAGGCGGCGGTTTGAGCACATCGAAAAAGCGAAAGCCGAAAAACGCGAACGCCTGCCACTGCCATGCTTGCGGCGTGAGCATCAGCACCAGCTGGAACGCGACGATTTCGTCCCAGTTCATGCCGCTGTGATCGGCAATGCCCAGGTCGCGCCCGGTGCGCGCGCAGGCCCACACGCCCAGCGCGAACAGCGCCGCGATGAGCGCCAGCTGCGCGGCAGGCCCGTAGGGCGACAGCAGTTCGGCGCTGATCCAGTAGACGGGAAAGCCGAGCAGCGTGCCCACCGTGCCGGGCGCAAAGGGCGACAAGCCGGTGCCGAAGCCAAGCGCGATGAAGCGCGCCGGATGCGCCAGCATGAAGCCCGCGCCCGGTCGCAGGATGGCATCAGCTGCCAAAGTGGTCGAACCCCCCGCTTGCGATGTGCATGATGCTTCCGCCCGCATCGTACACGCACACCGCTCCCGGCCCGCCTGCGCCGACGCTGCCGATGCGAGTCAGCGTCAAGCCCAGCCCGGCTGCGAGTGCTTCGACCCTTGCGCGCGCGTCCGGGCTGGCGGTGAATGCGAGTTCGTAATCGTCGCCGCCGGCGAGCAGGCATTGCTGCGCGAGGCGCTCGTCCGCGCAAGCTTTGAGCGCGCGCGAACGCGGCAACTGCGCATAGCGCAGCCCGACGGCCACACCCGAGCGCGCTGCGATGTGGCCCAGATCGGCCACGAGACCGTCGGAGACGTCGATCGCGCTGGAGGCGATGCCGCGCAGCGCCAGGCCCAACGCGATGCAGGGCACCGGCGTATCCAGGCGCGCAAGACAGTGGGCCAGCGCCGCATCGCCCAGGCGAATGCGCCGCTCCCGGTGCGCCAGCGCCAGCGCCGCATCACCGGTGCAACCCGAAAGCCAGACCTCGTCGCCGGCTTTGGCGCCGTCGCGGCGCAAGGCCAGCGCGGGCGGCACCGTGCCTATCACCGTGATGCAGATGTTGCGCGGCCCGCGCGTGGTGTCGCCGCCGACCAGTTCCACGCCGAAAGCCTGGGCGAGATCGAACAATCCCCGGGCAAACTGCGCGAGCCAGCTCTCGTCGGCATCGGGAATGGCGAGTGCGAGCGTGGCGTAGCGCGGCGCGGCGCCCATCGCCGCGAGATCGGAAAGATTCACCGCCAGCGCCTTGTGGCCCAGCCTGGCTGCGTCGGCGCCGGCGAGAAAATGCCGTCCCTCGACCAGCATGTCGGTGGACACGGCCAGCACCTCGCCGGGGTCCGGCGCGAACAAGGCACAGTCGTCGCCCACGCCCAGCAAGGCGCGCTTCACCGGGCGGGTAAAATGGCGGCGGATGATGTCGAATTCAGACGCCAAGTCGGTTCAGACCGCAGCAGCCTTGCCCGCGCCGCTCCTGCGCGCGGTCACTTCAGTCGAGCGCAGCTTTGCGGCAAGTTTGTCAAGCACGCCGTTGACGTATTTGTGGCCGTCGGTTCCGCCGTAGGTTTTCGCCAGTTCCACCGCCTCGTTGATCACGACCTTGTAGGGTACGTCGGGCACATGGGAAAACTCGTAGGCGCCGATCAGCAGCACGCCGCGCTCCACCGGCGAGAGTTCGCCGACCGGACGATCGAGCAGGGGACTGAATGCGGCTTCCAGTTCGGCGGCATCGGCGATGACGCCGTTCAGCAGCCGCTCGAGATAGGCCTGATCGGCCTTGTCGTAGTCCTTGAACTCGGCCAGCTGCGTCCGAATTTCATCCGCGTGTTCCGCGGCAAGCAACCACTGGTACAAGCCCTGCAACGCCAGCTCGCGCGCCTTATGCCGTGCGTTTTTCATTCCTGATTTCCCGGGCCAGATTGGCCATCTCCACCGCCACTTCGGCGCAATCGCTGCCCTTCTGCCGCACCCGCGCCAGTGCCTGTTCTTCGGTATCGGTGGTGAGTATGCCGTTGGCTACCGGCACCCCCGCATCGAGCTGCACCTGGGTGATGCCGGAGGCGGACTCGTTGGACACGACCTCGAAGTGATAGGTATCGCCGCGCACCACCGCCCCCAGCGCGATCAGCGCATCGTAATGACCGGTGGCCGCGAGCTGCTGCAGCGCAAGCGGAATCTCCAGCGCGCCGGGTACGCTCAGCAGCAGGATGCGCTCGGGCAGGACGCCGAGCGCGCCCAGGCGCTGCAGGCAGGAGACCTGCAGGCCGGCGCCGATGCTCTCGTTGAAGCGGCCGCGCACGATCGCGATGCGCAGGTCCGCTGCGTTCAGGCCGGGCTTGATCTCCCTCATCGTCCCGCTTTCGGCTGTACGTAGTCGGCCACTTCCAGGTCCCAGCCGGCCATGCTGGGCATCTTGCGCGGTGTCGCCATCAGGCGCATCTTGCTTACATCGAGGTCGCGCAGGATCTGCGCGCCTATGCCGTAGGTCAGGAGTTCCATTTTCGCCGCCGGCCGCGGCTTGTCTTCGCTGACGACGCGTTCGGCAAGCTGCATCGCGCTTTCGGCGCAATTGAGCAGCACCATGACGCCGCTGCCCGCCGCGTCGATCGCCGCCAGCGCCTCGTGCACGCCCCAGGAATGCGCACCCGGCGCGGTGTCGAGCAGGTCGAGCATGGACAGCGGTTCGTGAACGCGCACCAGCGTGGGCGTGTCGGCGTCGATGGCGCCGCGCACCAGCGCCAGGTGGGTCGCACCCGAGATTTTCTCGCGATAGGCAACCATGCGAAATGCGCCGCACACGGTGGCGATGTCGCGCTCGGCAATGCGCTCGACCAGCGACTCCGTCTGGCTGCGGAAATGAATAAGATCGGCGATCGTGCCTATTTTCAGGCCGTGCACCTTGCCGAACTCGATCAGGTCGGGCAGCCTCGCCATGCTGCCGTCGTCCTTCATGATTTCGCAAATCACCGCCGCCGGTGTAAGGCCCGCGAGCGCGGTCAGGTCGCAGCCGGCTTCGGTGTGCCCCGCACGCACCAGCACGCCGCCGGGTGCGGCGGCGATCGGAAAAATATGCCCGGGTTGGACGATGTCCCCGGGCTTCGCCCCCTGCGCCACCGCCGCCTGCACGGTGCGGGCGCGGTCGTGCGCCGAAATCCCGGTGGTGACCCCGGTTGCGGCCTCGATCGAAACGGTAAACGCCGTGCCGTGGGAGGAACGGTTCTCCAGCGCCATCGGCGGAAGCTGCAACTGGCGGCAGCGCTCCGCGGTCAGGGTGAGGCAAATCAGGCCGCGCGCATGCCTGGCCATGAAGTTGATCGCTTCGGGCGTGACAAAATCCGCGCCGAATACGAGGTCGCCCTCGTTCTCGCGGTCTTCCTCATCCACCAGGATTACCATTTTGCCGGCCTTGATATCGGCGATGATCTCCTCGGTGCGGCTGATGCTGCCGTCCGATTGCTGGTCGAACAGACGATGGACCTGGTTCATTTGGCGTCACTCCGCGGGGAACCCCGTGATTATAAGCGTTTCCCCGGGTGCCAGCGGCTGCTCGCGCGAACTTGAGCAAGGTCAAACAAATTGCTCATTTGGCCGCCGCCTGGGCGCAAAACCGCTTGCGCGGGGTCTATATTTGACTCATCGACCATTCGAGACGATCACTATCATGTCCGCCACCCAGGTGAAACCCGGCGAGCACACCATGTCGCAGCATCCCGCCGCGCCTGCGCCGCCGGACCTCGTGCGCACCCTGCAATCGGTGCTCGACCCCTTTGGCATGTACGCATCGATATTCCAGTCGCAGCAGGCCTGGGCGCAGCACCCGCAGGAATGGCTGCATGCGATGGACAAATTCGCGCGCGAATCCGGCGCGCTGGAAGTGCATGCGTTCCGCCGCGCCCTCGGACTGGAGCAGGAGGACTACATCAAGCCGGCCGAAGGCGACGCGCGCTTCGACGCCGACGAATGGCGCGACAGTCCTTTGCACGACCTGCTCAAGCAGCGCTACCTGCTCTATACCCGCTGGATCGGAGAGGCTGTCTACGACACTCCCGCGATGACCAAGCACAACCGGCGCCGCGCCGCATTCTGGGTGCGCCAGTGGTTCAACGCGCTTGCCCCGTCCAACTTTTTTTTCACCAACCCGGTGGCCATACGCAAATTCTACGAAACGGACGGCGAAAGCGTGCTCGCGGGCCTCAGGAACTGGTCCGAAGACCAGCGCGCGGGGGACTTGCGCATGGTCGACGGCAGCGGCTTTTCGGTGGGCCGCAACCTGGCGACCACCCCCGGATCGGTGGTATTCCGCAACGAGCTGATCGAACTGATCCATTACGCCCCGGTGACCGCGCAGGTACACGCAGTGCCGCTGCTGTTCGTGCCGCCCTGGATCAACAAGTTCTACGTCCTCGATCTGAACGAGAAGAAGAGCATGGTGCGCTACCTGCTGAAGCAGGGTTTTTCAGTGTTCGTCATCAGCTGGCGCAATCCCGACGCGAGCATGGCGGACACCACGTTCGAAGACTACGTCCTCGAGGGCGTGCTCGCCGCGGTCGAAGCCGTGCGCGGGGCATGCGGGGTGGCACAGGTGCACGCCATCGGCTACTGCCTCGGCGGCACCGCGCTGGCGACGCTGATGGCCTGGTTGAACCGCGAGTACGCCGGCAAACCCGGAATGCCGGTCGCAAGCTGGAGCATGCTGGCGTCGCTGGTGGATTTTTCGAGGGCGGGCGAGATCGAAACCTTCCTCAACGAGGAAGGCCTGCGGAAGGTGGAGGAGGTGCTCGCGCGCAAAGGCTACCTCGACGGCCGCGAAATGAGCATGACCTTCCGCCTGCTGCGCCCCAACAGCCTCATCTGGCACTATTTTGTGCATAATTATCTCTATGGCGAAACGCCGCCGGCCATGGACGTGCTGTACTGGAACACCGACTGCACGCGCCTTCCGCGTGCCATGCATAGCTTTTACCTGCGCAACTGCTACGTCAGGAACGCGCTGGCGCAACGGGACGGCATCAACATCGGCGCTCACCCGATCGACCTGCGGCGCATCGTTCAGCCCCTGTACGCAGTCGGTTCCGACGAAGACCACATCACGCCCTGGCGCGGCACCTTCAAGACCTGCACCCTGGTAGGCGGCACCGCGCGCTACGCCCTTTCCACATCGGGTCACATCCTCGGCATCATCAACCCGCCGGTCACCCCGCCCAAGCGCGCCTACTGGGCAGGCGATTGGAAGGGGGAGACCGAGGGCAAGGCGTGGCGCGGCCGGCATCAGCAGCTCGCCGGCAGTTGGTGGCCGGACTGGACGCGCTGGCTGGCGAAGCAGTGCGGACCGCTACGGCGGCCACCTGATGTGAGCAGGAAATACCCGGCGCTGTGCCCGGCGCCCGGCACCTACGTGCTCGAGCACTGAGCCCGACGGCATAGGCGCCTGCGGGCGCGGCGCCGCCATTGCCGGTTCCGGCTGCCTCAGTAGTCCTGGTATTGCCTGCCCGAACCCACGAATGGCGGCACCCGGCCGACCAGGGCCTCCAGCATGATCAGTTCCGCATCGCTGTGGTTGATCACCGGCGCGACCTCGATCATCTTGATCGGCGTGTCCCCATGGGCGTAGATGTAGCGCGGCGCGTCGTGGTGGGTGGTGCTCACGGTTTCCCTGGCTGCGGGCATGTTGCCGGCCTGCAGGTCCACCACGCCATAGCAGGTGCAGACATAGGTACGTTCGGCTTCGACCTCGAGGTATATGCCGGTGCCGCGTATGCCTACGGCGGCGGTGGGCGTGGTGATGTTGCGCCGCCCGCGGCCGAACACGGACAGCAGCTTGCCCGTAACCAGTCGCAGCGAATCGATCAGCGCACCGCCGCCTGCGGTATGCAGTTCGCTGTTCTGGCGCAGCAGAAACGCATCCTCGCCGACAGCGAATACGGCCAGCCCCCCGGCCGCGGTGACGATACTGTCGCCTGGTTTCACCGCGGTGCCCGCCTCGGCCGCGCGGGCGTTGACCAGCACTTCGCCCTTGATCATGACCATGCCACTGGACTGCTGGCGCTGGGCCAGCGCGTCGCGCAGCAAGAGCGGCATGAGCGCGCCGCCGAGCAGCGCGCGCTTTAGCCACTCGCGCCGCCGCCACGCAATGGAATTGCCGTCCTGATTCATGCCGGGCGCGCCGGGATCCGGATCACTTGTTGCGCAGTTCCCGCCGCAGGATCTTGCCTATGGGGGTCTTGGGCAGGCTGTCGCGGAATTCCACATACTTCGGAATCTTGTAGCCGGTGAGTTCCCGCTTGCAGTGCGCGATCACGGCTTCCTTGCTCAGGTTCGGATCCTTCTTCACGATCACTACCTTCACCGCCTCGCCCGATTTGTCGTCGGGCACGCCCACGGCAGCGCACTCGAGCACGCCCGGGTGCATCGCCACCACGCTTTCGATCTCGTTCGGATACACGTTGAAGCCGGAAACCAGGATCATGTCTTTCTTGCGGTCGGTTATGGTGACATAGCCTTTGGCGTTGATATTGCCGACGTCGCCGGTCTTGAGCCAGCCGTCCTGCAGCACCTTGGCGGTTTCGGCAGGGAGCTGCCAATACCCCTTCATCACCTGCGGCCCGCGGATGCAAATCTCGCCTGTGGATTTCTCGATGTCGCCTTCACCGGTCCACACAGGAAGCTCTTCGAAATCGTCGTCGCGGATGGAAAACTCGGTGGACGAAATCGGCAGTCCGATGGTGCCGTTCCACGGTGTGCCCAGCAGGTTGATGCTGGCCGCAGGCGAGGTTTCGGTAAGGCCGTAGGCCTCGGTAAGATAGCGCCCGGTGACCTGCTGCCATTGTTCCGCCACCGGCTTGAGCACCGCCGCGCCGCCGCCGACGACCACCTTCAGCGCGGAGAAATCGAGCTGGCTGAACCCGGGCGTATTCAACAGCCCGTTGAATAGCGTGTTGACCCCGGTCAGCACCGACCACTTCCAATTGCCCAGTTCCTTGACGAAGGCCGGCAGGTCGCGCGGATTGGTGATCAGCACATTGACCACGCCCATGCTCATGAAATACAGGGTCGTGGTCAGGCAGAAGATGTGGTACATCGGCAGCGGCGAAATCACGATCTCCTCGCCTTCCTTCAGGCTGCCGCCGATCCAGACGCCGGCCTGTTCGATGTTGGCGAGAATATTGCGATGCGTCAGCATCGCGCCCTTGGACAGTCCCGTGGTACCGCCGGTGTATTGCAGGAAAGCGATGTCCTCGTGGGCCAGGCTGACGGGCGTGAGCTGGGCGCCGGCGCCGCGCGCCAGCGCCGTCGCGAGATCGACGGCGCCCTCGATGCGCCAGTCCGGCACCATTTTCTTCAGCCGCTTCACCACGAAGTTGACGATCCAGCGCTTCGGCAGCGGCAACATATCGCCGAGCTGCGTGGTGATCACGTGCTCCACCTGCGTCTTCTGGATCACCTGCTGCAGCGTATTGGCGAAATTCTCGACGATGACTATGGCCTTCGCGCCGGAGTCCGTCAACTGGTGCTCGAGTTCGCGCGGCGTGTACAGCGGGTTGACGTTGACCACGGTCATGCCGGAGCGCAGGATGCCGATCAGGGCCACCGGATATTGCATCAGGTTGGGACTCATGACGGCGACACGCTCGCCCTTTTTCATCCCCGGCAGACCCTGGAGAAAGGCGGCGAAGTCGCGGCTCAGGCGGTCCAGTTCGGCATAGCTCATGCTGCAGCCGAAGTTGCTGTATGCCGGCTTGTCGGCGAACTTGCGGCAGGACTCGTCGATCAGGTCCGGAATGCAGGCGTAGCGGCCGGGGTCGATCTCCGCCGGAACCCCCGCCGGATATTCTTTCAACCATATCTTCTCGGTCACGGCCTTCTCCCCGCCAGGTTAAATGAAATCGATCGAGCCGGTCGCGCGCCGCGCGGCCAATTCAGGAACACGCCGGCTCATTTGCAGTCGCGCTCGATGCGCAGCCGCATCTCGTTGCGCCTGAGCTTGAACTGATCCATCGCCTCCCGTCCCGCCCCGGCCTCGATGCGCCTGTCTACGTCGGCCAGTTCCTCGGCGTAGCCCTCGCACCTGGCCCGGTGCATTTCCTGCTCGCGCGCCTTGCGCTTGGCCGCGGCGTCCTGCGACTGCGGATCGGCCGTGGCTGTGGAAGACGCGGCCGGATCGGCCTTCGGTCCCTCGCAGGGCCGCTCCTGGTACTGATTGCCGCAGCGGTACATTTTTTTCTGCGCCAGCGCCGGGCTGCAACTCCAGGCGACTGCCAATGCCACAACGAGTCGAATCATGATTCCTTCCCCGGGTCGCATTTCGCAACGAGGCGCGGCGCCACGCGCACATGCGGCCGCTGCCGCCAGCCGTTGTTCCGACGCACTGGCGCCATGGTACAGCTTCGACCATCGCCGTTCCAGTCTGGCGCAAGTTTGGCGCAATTCGGGCGCCGTGCCGGCTGGGTGTCGAACACCATCTGTGTCCAGGAACGCGTTGCAAAATGAAACTTGCAACGGCGAATATAGGGACGCGTCCCCTCATTCTGTGACGAGGATGGAGGGATTTCACCAACACCTGCATTCCACGGCAGCGGCGAGCATCTTTAACCGCCACTCTAGGAAGTCAATGCGCGCCGCAGCAGCCCGCGCATTTCCTCGGCGCGGCTCTCGTCGTAACCGCCGCGCTCCAGCCCCAGTGGAATCGAGCGCAATGCGAGTTCGCAGTAAAGGTGCAAGGCGTCCGGACCGACGCGACCGAGTTCGGCCAGGTGTTTTTCCAGCGTGCCCAGGTCGCCGCGCGAGTACGTGCCTGCCAGACCCTGTGCCAGCCCCGAGCGCTCGACCGAGGCAGCGGTGCCGCGCAGCAGCGGCAGCAGCGCGCGTATCGTATCCTCCCGTCCGACGCCGAACCCCTGCCACAGTTCGACCGCCTGGTTCAGCAGGGTGATGACGAAGCCCGCAGCGTAGTGGGCGGCGGCGTGATAGCGCGCGCGGCAGCCGCGCGGCAGGCGTATGGTGCGGCACCGCAGCGCCTGCGCCAGTTGTTCCAGTTGCGCCAACAGCGGCGCCTCCGCCTCTATGGCTATGGTGCAGCCCGGCAGTCCGGCCAGCGCCACTTCCGGATCGGCAAACAGCTGCAGTGGATGAAAACCGCCTATGTGCGCGCCGGCGAGCGCGGCAGGCTCGAGCACGGCCACTTCGGTCGCGCCGCTGCAATGGATCACCGCCCTGTCCTTGCGCCACTTGAGGCCGGCGGCAAGCCCGGCGATCGCATCGTCCGGTACCGTGATGAAAACCAGGTCGCTGGCATCGACCACTTCCTGCGCGTTCGCGGCTGCGCGGCAACCGGCAATGCGCGCCGCCAGTTCTGCGGCCGAGCCCGGGCTGCGGCTCGCGGCGGCGACGACGCGCTGCCCGCTCTGCGCCATGCCCCAGGCGAGGCCCTTGCCCACCCGGCCCGAACCGATGAAGCCGATGCGCGCCGGAATCTGGATCTGTGATTGCATTTGGTTTGTCTCTCGAAATGGCGGTCGGTTAAGGTAGATTCGGACGCGCGGATCAGGCCGATGCAACAATACTATCGCCCTTTGAGCTGCACCAGCAGCACACCGCTCAAGGCGATCGCACCGCCGCCAAACGACAGCGCGCTCGGCACTTCACCGAGCCAGACCCAGGCGATCGGGAAAGTGAGCACCGGCACCAGGTAGAGCGAACTCGACACCTGGGCCACCGGCAGGCGCGCGAGCGCGTAGGACCAGAGTGCAAAAGCCAGCGCCGCTGGAAACAGTGCCAGAAACAACAGCGCCCAGTTTGCCGAGGCCGGCGCCGCGGCGATGCTCGCAGGCAGTCCGGGCGCAAACCCGGATAGGCCCAGGGTCGCCGCGACGAAATAATAGGCCGTTACGGGGATCGCCGGCAGGCGCGACAGCAGCGGCTTTTGCACCACCGTGCCCAGGCTGAACGCGAGCGCGGCCAGCAGCAGGTACGCGGCACCCGGCTCGAAGGCAAAGACGGCGGCACCCGCCTCGCCCAAGGCGATCAGCACGGCGCCGACGAATCCCAGGGCTATGCCTAGCACCGCGCGCAGGCCGAGCCGTTCGCGCAAGAAGAAAAAGCCGAACAATGCCGCAAAGATCGGCACGGTATCGACCAGCACCGCGGCCGGCCCGGAGGCTACGCTGCGCATGCCGAAATTGAAGCCCAGCTGATACGCCGTGCCGCACAACAATCCGGTCAGGACCAGAGGGAGGAGGTCGGCGCGGTGCGGCAGCGGCGCGCGTACCAGTGCGCAGTAGGCGAGCAGCACCAGGGTAGCCACAATATAGCGCGCAAGTGCGAGATGCGCCGGCGGATATGCCGCAAGCGCGATTCGCGTCGCCGGAAACGACAGCGCCCACAGCAGCAGCGCCAACGCCAGCGCCGCCAGCGCGCGCCGGTCGAAGGCAGGCAGGCTCCCTCTCGCCATAGGCATTATTGACATACGGCACACCGGTGGAAAGGGGGCAATCGCGCATGCGGCGCAAGACGCACCGGCGCTGCACGCCGGCAGACCCTAGCCGCTGCGCTCGGTTTCGAGTTCAGCTACCTTGTTCGCGCGCACCACCCGGGCAAGATCGAGCACCGTCTGTGCCAACGCGACGCGGTCGTCCTCCGAATGCATGATGGTCGGCGCCACCGCAACTTCGATGCCGCAGGCGCGGATGCCTTCGGCGGCCGCCGCGTCCACGCTGTCGATCACGAATCCGTCGATCAAGCGGTAATACTCGAGCGCCACCCGGCGCGCCGACACCTCGTGCCCCAATTCCTGCATCATCTTGCCCGCCGCGCCCCTGAGCGCGCGGTCGCCGACGATCGGACTGACGGCGATTACCGGCGCGGGGCATACACGCAGCAGCTCGCGCATGCCCTGCACCGCCATGATCGGATGTATCGTGTGGTAGGGGTTAGCCGGGCACAGCACGATCGCCTCGAGGTCGGGCGCGTACAGCGCTTCCAGAACCTCGTCCGGTATGCGTGCCATGTCGGCCCCGGCATACAGGAAGCCCTTCACCACGGGCGCGCACTCGAGCTCGGTGAGGTACTCGTGGTAGCTCACATGCCCGTCTTCGGTGACCACCACCGTGCGCACCGGGTCGTTGCTCATCGGCAGCACACGCGCCTCTATGCCCAGCTTCCTGCAGAAACCCAGCGTAATCTGACTGAGCAGGCACTCTTCGCGCAATGCCTCGGTGCGCAAGAGCGGCAGTGCGAACGAGCGATCGCCGACGCGCACCCGGTGCTCGGAGCCCAGGCGCTGCAGCATGTCGTGCAGGTCGTAAGTCTCGCCGCCGGGTTCCCAGCCGGCCGCCGGGCTGGCTATCCCGCCGAGCATGTAGAGCATGGTATCGATATCGGGCGAGAACGACAGGCCGAACACCTCATGGTCGTCACCGGTATTGACGATGACTGCAAGATCCTTGCCGCGCAGACGCCGCAGCCCGTCGGCGAGCTTTGCGCCGCCTACCTGACCCGACAATGCGACGACTGTTCCCATGGCTTTCCCCAAGCTGGATTCCCGGATTGTAGACGACTCGGCGGCGGAACGTGCGCCCCCTGGCGGGTCAGCGCCGGCGGGTGCAAGTTCAGTCGCGGGCAAGCCTCACACCGACTGCGCGCCCGCTCCATCCGCTATACTCGAAAGCGGCGATACGGCAAAAGCCGCAATGGTCTCCTTCCATCCCCTGGCCGAGAGGATTCTGCACATGCTTGTTCAAAGGGCAAGATTTGTCCTCACCAGTCTGATTGTCTCGGCCCTTTCGCTCGCCGGCGCGCCGGGCGCGGCCGCCGCGGAGTTGCGCATCGGCGTGGCCGCCGAGGTCACCTCGATCGATCCGCATTTCCTCAACCTCGCGCCCAACAACAACGCCGCCTGGCATGTGTTCGAAGCGCTGACGCACGTCGATGCAAATGCGCGACTGGTTCCGGGCCTGGCCCTGTCCTGGCGCCCCATCGATCCGACCACCTGGGAATTCAAACTGCGCAAGGGGGTCAAGTTCCACGACGGGTCGGATTTCACCGCCGAGGACGTGGTCTTTTCGCTGGAACGCCCGGCTAGGCTGGCCGCGAGCCCCGGACCGTTCACCGGTTTTGTCAAACCCATCGCCGCAAAGAAGATCGTTGATCCCTGGACCCTGCAGTTGAAGACGGCCGCGCCCTACGCCATGCTGCCCTACGACCTGAACTCGATATTCATCGTTTCGAAGAAAGCAGCCGCGGGCGCCGCCACCGAAGATTTCAACAGCGGCAAGGCGGCCATCGGTACCGGCCCCTACAAGCTCGTTCGTTTCGCCCGCGGCGAGCGCATCGAACTCGCCCGCAACGGCGCCTACTGGGGAGGGCAGAATGGAAAGCTCGCCGCCTGGGACAAGGTGACGTTGCGCATCCTGCCCGAGGATACCGCGCGTATCGCCGCGCTGCTCGCGGGCGACGTTGATGTTATCGAGAACATTCCCACTGCCGATCTCACCCGGCTCAAGGCGAATCCTAACTTTCGGCTGGAACAGAAGGTTTCGTGGCGTACCCTGTTCCTGCACCTGGACCAGTACCGCGACCACCCGCCGCAGCTCGCCGACAAGTCGGGAAAGCCGCTGGCACGCAACCCGTTCAAGGATGCGCGCGTACGGCTGGCACTGTCCAAGGCCGTCAACCGCCGCGCGATCGTGGAGCGCGTGATGGAAGGCAATGCCATAGCGGCGGGTAATCTGGTGTCGCCCCCCGTGTTCGGCCATGTAGCCGCGCTCAAGCCCGATGCCTACGACCCCGAGGAAGCGAAGAAGCTGCTCGCGCAAGCAGGCTATCCCGACGGATTCGCGCTCACCCTGTACGCGCCCAACAACCGCTATGTCAACGACGAGCAGCTGGCGCAGGCGCTGGCGCAGATGCTGGCTCGCATAGGCATAAAAACCAGGGTCGAAACCATGCCCGCCAGCGTGTATTTCGGCAAGGCGCGCGCGGGCGAATTTTCTCTGGCCATGCTCGGCTGGGGCTCGTTCTCGGGCGACCTGGCGCTGCGCGCGCTCCTGGCCACGCCCGATGCCGCGACAGGCTACGGCGCCTGGAACTGGGGCCGTTATTCCAATCCGAAGGTCGATGCGCTGCTCGAACGCGGATTCGCTACCCTGGATGAGAAGAAACGCGAGGCCATGGCGCGCGAAGCCGCGACGCTGGCGCTCAAGGACACGCCGGTGATTCTGCTGCACCATCAGCTCGCGTCCTGGGCCATGAACAAGGGCATCGCTTACACCGCGCGTACCGACGAGTACACTTTCGCCCACGATTTCCGGCCCCGTTAGCGGCGTCGGTTTTCTGATGCCCGCATTCATCATCCGCCGTCTGCTGCAAAGCGTGCTGGTGCTCGGTTTTATGTCGCTGCTGGTGTTCGTCGGGGTGTACGCGATCGGCAACCCGGTGGACATCCTGATCAACCCGCAAGCCGACCAGGCCGACATCGCGCGCGCGATCGCAGCGCTCGGGCTGGACAAGCCGTTGTGGGAACAATACCTGATCTTCCTCAGGCAGGCGCTGTCGGGCGATCTGGGCAAGTCCTTCGCCTACGACATCCCGGCGATACAGCTGATCCTCGAGCGCATGCCGGCCACGCTGGAACTCGCGCTCACCGCCACCGCGGTGGCGGTGCTGCTCGGCATCCCGCTGGGCCTGTGGGCAGGCCTCGCGCCCGACTCCTGGCCGGCCAAGTTGATCATGACCGGCTCCATCCTCGGCTTCTCGCTGCCGACTTTCTGGGTGGGCCTGATGCTGATCATGCTGTTCGCAGTCGAGTTCGGCTGGCTGCCTTCGGGCGGTCGCGGCCCGACGACGGCGCTGTTCGGCGTTCAGGTGAGCTTCCTTGGCTGGGAGGGCATAAGGCACCTGATCCTGCCGGCCGTCAATCTGGCGCTGTTCAAGCTCTCGCTCATCATCCGCCTGACGCGCGCCGGCACGCGCGAGGCGCTGCTGCAGGATTACGTCAAGTTCGCCCGCGCCAAGGGACTGTCGAACGCACGCGTGGTCGGCGTGCACGTGCTCAAGAACATCATGATTCCCATCGTCACGGTGATCGGCCTGGAGTTCGGTTCGGTGATCGCTTTTGCCATCGTCACCGAATCGATATTCGCCTGGCCCGGCATGGGCAAGCTGATCATCGACTCGATCAACGTGCTCGACCGTCCGGTGATCGTCGCCTACCTGCTGATCATCGTGAGCGTGTTCATCCTGATCAATCTCGCCGTGGACATCGTCTATTCCGTGCTCGATCCGCGGGTGCGCCTGGGCGCGCAAGCGCGATAGCCCGTGCAACGCGAACTAACGCCCCTGCAGCGCATCGCCACGGATTTTGGCGAAAGCAGGCTCGCGCTGGCGGGACTGGCGCTGCTCGTGCTGGTCGTGCTGGCCGCCTCGTTCGCGCCGCTGATCTCGCCGCAAGACCCCTACGATCTGGCGCAACTCGATGTGCTCGACAGCCGTCTGCCCCCCGGATCCACGTCGGTTAGCGGCCTGACCTTCTGGCTAGGCAGCGACGGCCAGGGGCGCGACATCCTGTCCGGCATTTTCTACGGCCTGCGCATCAGCCTGATGGTCGGTGCGGCAAGCACGCTATGCGCCCTCGTCATCGGCCTGGCCATGGGCCTCGCCGCCGCCTATTTCGGCGGGCGCACCGATGGCGTCATCATGCGCCTGGTCGACATACAGCTGTCGTTTCCGTCGATCCTGATCGCACTCGTCCTGCTGGCCGTACTCGGGCAGGGGACGGGCAAGACGATCTTCGCGCTGGTCATGGTGCAATGGGCTTACTATGCGCGCACGGTTCGCGCCACGGCGATAGTGGAGCGCGCGAAGGAATACATCGAAGCCGCCAGGTGCCTGGCGCTGTCGCCGGCGCGCATCGTGTTTCGCCACCTGCTGCCGAACTGCCTGCCGCCGCTGATCGTCATCGCCACGGTGCAGGTGGCGGCGGCGGTCGCGCTCGAGGCCACGCTGTCCTATCTGGGCATCGGCGTCCCCATCACCGAGCCCTCGCTCGGCCTGTTGATCAAGAACGGCTTCGATTACATGCTCTCGGGCAAGTACTGGATCAGTTTCTTCCCCGGCATCGCCCTCGTCCTGACCATCGTCAGCATCAACCTGGTCGCCGATCAGCTGCGCGATGTGCTCAATCCGCGGCTGCAGAAATGACCGGCGCGGCGCTACGCGTGGAGAACCTGTGCACGCACTTCCTTACCAGGCACGGCTTGGTGAAGGCGGTGGAAGACGTAAGCTTCTCGGTCGCGCCGGGAAAAATCCTCGGCCTGGTGGGCGAATCGGGCTCGGGCAAATCCATGACCGGCTACTCCATCATGGGCCTGGTCGATCCGCCGGGGCGCGTGGTCTCCGGGCGCATCCTGCTGGGCGGCACGAACCTGCTCGCGCTCGCGCCCGAGGACATGCGCAAGGTTCGCGGCAACCGCATCGCCATGATCTTCCAGGATCCGATGATGACGCTCAACCCGGTGCTGCGCATCGATACCCAGATGATAGAGGCGATCCAGGCGCACGCTGTGGTCAGCCGCGCGGCGGCGTTCAAGCGCGCGCGCGACGCGCTCGAACGCGTGGGCATCCCTGCACCCGGGGAGCGCCTCCTCGCCTACCCGCACCAGTTCTCGGGCGGCATGCGCCAGCGCGTCGCCATTGCCATTGCGCTGCTGAACAGACCCGATCTGATCATCGCCGACGAGCCGACCACGGCGCTGGACGTCACCATCCAGGGGCAGATCCTGTTCGAGATGCAAAAGCTCGCGCGCGAATCCGGCACCGCCCTCGTCTGGATTACCCACGACCTGTCGGTGATCGCAGGAC
>JACZJV010000009.1 GCA_014860355.1 Burkholderiales bacterium
ATTAGCGCGTTCCTACGCGGCAAGGCATCAGCTGAGCCCCCATACCTGGGACAGATACTTCCAGTTGATGAAGTAATACAGTACGAATGCCACCAGAAACACCATCGCCAGGGAAAACGTGCCTGGCGCGGCGAAGCCGGCGGACCCATGTCCCTGGAGCGCGACATTGGAGGGGACCACCGGAATGGGCACGGTCTCCTGCTTGTGCGCGCCCGCGTCCAATTTCTTGCCCCACAGGAGCGAGCCGACGGTAATGTAGATATACAGCGCGCCGCCGACAATGGCTACCACTCCCGAGATTCCGACCAGGCCCATCATCAAATAGGCGGCGCCGGGAAACTCATAGGCGAACGGAGAACCGCCCATGGCCATGTCCCAATGGCGGCGGGAGACGCCCAGCGTTCCCGCACCCATCATCACCAGAACGAAAAAGTACATCGACAGGCCGAACAAATAAGGCTGCAGCTTCGCCAGGCCCGGGCTGATCATTTCACGCTTGAACAGCACCGGTATCAGGAAATAAGTCAGCGACATGAACGAGAGCGAGGTGCCGATCACCACCGTGGCGTGGAAGTGACCGGGGACGTAGATGGTGTTGTGAATGATCATGTTCAGCTGTTCCGTACCCATCATCACGCCGGAGATGCCGCCCAGGAATCCGAAGCCGATCAGGGAGATGAACATGCCTGAGAACACCGGATTGCCCCAGGGCGCTTTTCTGAGCCATTCGAACAGACCTTTGGTGAATCCCTTTTCGCGTTGTGCCACCTCGATGGCGCCCGGAATGGTGAGGCCGTGAATCATGGACGCGAGCACCGCGAAGTACATGAAGTAGCTGGTATTGACCACCTTCCATTCGGTACTCAGACCGGGGTCCGCCAGCAGGTGGTGCGCGCTCGCCAGTTGCAGGAACAGGATGTAGAGCAGGAAGGCGCCGCGGCTGACGCGCTCGGACATCGGCTTGGCGCCAAAGCAGATGGCGGCGATGGCATACCAGATCGAAATATGCGCGGCTACATTGATCTGCTGCGAGGAATGGCCGAAGGCCCACCAGATGGTGCGATACACCAGCGGATCCACCTCCTTGACGACACCAATCGACATGAGGAAGGTGGGGATCAGGATAATCGCGCCCGAGGCGATGGTGAACACGGCGATGATGGCGGCCGTGATTGCGCCGAAGGTCACCAACGGCACCGAGCCTTGGTAGGTCTTCTCATTCTTCGCAATGACGAGCGTGCCGAAGAACACGAAGCAACCGACCAGTGCGCCCACCGCGAATAGGATCAATCCGAGGTAGAACGCCGGCTCGGCCATCATTGGCACGTAGGAGGTCATCATCACGCTCGATGCGCCCCTGAACACCGCGACGTTGGTGGTGACCGAACCGATCAGCATCAAGGCGAAGCCCAGCCAGGCCACTCTGGGCGTGGCGATGCGGCAGCGCAGCAGGGTCGAGGAGCAGAAATAGAGGACGGCGATCTCGAAGAAAATGATCCAGAAGATCAGCATGTCGATGCCATGGGCGGTCAGCACCATGTAGAAATTGTCGGCGGCGAGCCAGTGCACCGCAGGCCAGCGGGTCAGTACCACGCCCACGGCGAGTATGCCTCCGACCAGCAACCAGACCACTGCCGCGACGGCATTGGCCAGCATCAGTTTTTCGGCTTGGGTGTCGAACTGCAGCCCGGAGCGCGGGCAGGTGCGGTAAGTAGTCATTGGCGCCTCCCCCTTACTTGACGTAGATGCGGCCGGCCATATTGGCGTGGCCGATGCCGCAGTATTCGTTGCAGACAATGGAAAAAATCCCGGACTGATTCGGTGTCACCTTCACGACGTGCTCATATCCCGGTACGACCTGGATATTGATATTGACCGGCTGCAGCGAGAATCCGTGGTTGTAGTCCATCGAGGTCAGATGCAGGCGATAGGTCTTGTCCTTCTCCAGTTCCAGGACCGGCCACCAATCCCAGAGACGCGCGATGAGATAAACGTCGCTACCCGCGGGCGGATGCACCACCGGGATCTTCCTGTCGGTTTCCGTGCGCACGGTGTATTTGTCCACCATGGCCTGCGTCTTCGCCGTGTACATCTCGCGGGTGGTCTTGTAGGTTTCGGTCGACAGGTTCTGCTTGCCGTAGATATGCCAGCCAACCATCATCGCGAACATGATCATGCACCAGATAAAAGCGATCAGGATCCAGGTCCCTTCGACACGATCCAAAGGCTGTTTCCACCAGAGCCGATCTGAAGGCGGCAGGATTGCGCTCATATTCACACCCCTCGTTGAAAAGACACGCGACGCGTCGACCGACGCTTATTTGGCAAGCGGAACTGTCAGAATTTCAATGACACCCCAGAGGGTGTAAACCAGCATGGGAACCATGACGCCGAAAAACAGCAACAGGAAGGGGTTGTCCAGAAATTTCTGCATCAGGGGAATCTGTTCTTCTTGAGCCGGGCTGTTCATCTTGTGGCCTCCTCTATGGCGGGTCGAGTCAGATCAAACACTGGCGGAGCTACGCGGATCTCTACCTCTGACGACTGTAGTGGTCCGGGTCGCGAAAAGATTTAACTTAAGTCAAAGAAATCCAAGCTGATTTGCGCGGCAAAACCCACGACACCTATAGGGGCTTTGGCATTGCATACGAGTCGCGCGATCCGCCACTTCATTCAATTCGACGAGGCGAACTTCGGTGCCATTTCGATGCGCGCTCATATTATTTGGCCAGCACCCAATCGACCATCGCCTTCAAGTCGTCGTCGCTGATCTGGCTTGCGGAAATTGGCGGCATTGGTATTGAACCGTAGGCGCCTGCACCACCCTCTCGTATTTTCTTCATGAGCATGGCGGCTGCGCCTTGCTCACCTTTGCGCTGTTTAGCGACCTCGGTGTACGACGGTCCCAGGATCTTCTTGTCAATCGCGTGGCAACCCGCGCAACCGGCCTTATTCATGATTGCCAGTGCTTTCGTGTCGTCGAGCGAGGCGATCGCAGCGCTCGGCCCGGCTCCAGCCGCTGGAGCAGGCTGCGGTGCGGCTTGCGGCGGCGGGGCTGGTTTGCCGCAGGCAGATACAATCAACATGGTGAGTGCAGCAATCAGTAGCAATCGGTTCATCGCGTTTTTCCCTTCAGTGATCCACAAAATCGACGTTGCCGCGTGCCTAGACGCCTTTCCTGCCATGTGGCCGCACCGGTCATCGCCGCAATAATTCGGCAGATGCAACTCCTCACGCTACGGCACTCCATCAGTGAAGCGGAAGGCAATATATCATAATGTGATATCTAGTCAATCATTTTCCCAACCCAAAACATGCGTTCCCAAAGCGGCGATCGAATGACCAGCGACGAGAGGCGCGCCGGCGCCAGTCTGGCTGCGCTCCTGGCTTTGCGCATGCTGGGACTCTTCCTTTACGTCGTGCCGACCGCACCGCGAATCCAAGCAGGCCCGAAAGTGCCGCTGCGCGAAGTACTGCTCGATGCGCAACTGCTGCGGCTCAATTTCGGCATTTTTTCACTGCACCTGATCCAGATTGCGATGTTCGTAGTCATGCCGGGACTGCTCATCAGCAGCGGTAATCTGTCGCTCACGCAACACTGGCAGGTCTATCTCGGCACCCTGCTCGCCTCGCTGGTGCCCATGGTGCCGGCAATTATCTATGCCGATAAGCGCGCGAGACTCAAGCCCGTATTCCTGATCGCAATCGCGCTGCTAATCATTGCCGAGGCGGGGAGTTTCATGGGAAGGGGGGATTTCATCGTGATCGTCGCGATGATGTGGGTGTTCTTTGTGGCATTCAACATCCTGGAGGCCAGTCTGCCGTCGCTGGTTTCGCGCGTGGCGCCATCGCGCGCCAAGGGTGCAGCACTGGGTGTCTACACCACGTGCCAGGCGCTCGGCCTCTTCACGGGTGGCACGGTCGGAGGCTTGCTTGTCGAGCGTGTGGGGGTCGGTGGCGTATTCGCCTTCGGCGCCCTGATTGCAGCGCTCTGGCTGCTGGTCGCTGCATCGATGCGACTGCCCACGCGGATGCCGAGCTGGGGATTGGCAGTCCCGAGTCGCAGCCTGGGCGCGTAGGCTGCTAACAACCAACTAGCGGTGTTCGAAGGTTCGTATGGTGGGCACGACGAAGCGGCCTTGCAGCGACACCAGCTCGGCCCGGTGCAGGCGCGCCAGTTTGTTGAGCAGCTTGTCAGCTTTTGCCAGCACGCGAACTTCGATTTGCCGCCGATCCTTCTCGGAGCGTCGACGTTGGACCAGGCCCAGCGTTTCGCAGCGCGAGACGAGCGCAACGACGCCATGGTGGTGGGCCTGCAAGCGCTCCGCCAGTTCTCCCACCGTCGCCCAGTCGCGGTCGGGATAGCCGCGTATCTGCAGCAGCAGCAGATACTGCTGCGGCTTGAGCCCGTGTCGCAGGGCAAGCTGCTCGCTGAATCTGACGAACTTGCGGATTTGATAGCGAAAATCGGCGAGCGTCTCGAAATCGCGTTTGCTCAGGGGGCGGGCGTCGGTTTTCGTCACGGGGTATCCAGCGGAGGAAGTATCGGCAAATTGTCCCGCAATGGTCGCCGAATTCTCCCTCTGTGACAAGCGCCGCGCGCGGCGCCGCTGCATCAGTGCATCAGCACGATCTGCATCAGCACCAGCCAGGCAAGCAATCCGGCGCCGGTGACGACGGTCGCCATCTGCATCGCGCGCAGGTCCTCATGCATGTGAAACAGCGCGTACATACCGCGATAGGTTATGGCGAGAGAGCAAAATAGGCCAAGGGCGCCAACGACGATGCAGACGGCAAGATTCGGAACGAACAGCACAAGCGCTGAAATCCACATCGGAATGGGTGCAATCGCGGCGAGAGTGAAACACTCCTGATATCCCGCGGGGACGTCATTCGCGCGACAGGCCAGATGCATGATCCAGGCCATGGCCGGGACGGTAAGCAGTTCGGCAAGGAAGAAGACGCCGGCCGCGAAATGCCACTGCTGCGGGGAGACTCCGGGCGAGAAGATATCGCCATAGTGGCCTCCAGCGTAATAAATCATCGCGGCGGGCAGAATCGAAAACGGCAGAACCAGAAGCGTAAACATGCGCGCTATGGACGGATGGATTTGAATGAGATCATCCCAACCGTCGTGGAAGGACAGAAGCATCTTCGGCATTTGCAGCAAGGTCATGGCAGTCTCCTGCGTTGCGGACCGTACGAAGGCCCGGATTCGTCAAACCGGCAAGTCGGTTTCGGATGCCTAGAACGCCGGCATGCGATGTGACTAATATATCATGCCGTGATATATTGTCAAGCGCGCTTTCTCAGCTACCGCGGAATGGTGCATCGATCCGCCGGGACATGCGTAGTGATGGGGCGCGCTGGCTGCTCAGGCGTCTTCATTGCCGGATTCGACTGCGCTGGCGTGCCAGCGCGAAAAGCGCCTCTGCGCGGGGAAACGGATATCGCAGATGCCTAGCCTAGCCCGCTGGCCTGGAGTCTGCCTCCGGAAATATCCTAGCGACATCCCGCGGCGATCGCGCTCGCCAGCGCCGCAACCTGCGTCCGATCCGTGACTAATTCCAGGCCGGCCGGGCCGACAATATGGATGCCGTTTTCCGTCACGATGAAGTCCATCGGAATGTCATGCGGCTGCGGCTGGATAGAGGGCATTCTGGACAGTTCGAACGCGACGCCGATTTTGAGCGGCTGCGGCGCCAGCGCGGCGAGCGTGCGATCGAAGTAGCCGCCGCCGTATCCCAGCCGGTAGCCGTCCAGATCGAAACCAATCGGCGGGATTAGCAACGCCTGGGGCGTGACGATGTCGGTGCCTACGGGGACCGGCAGGTCGAACACGCCCTTGCTCGTGTCTACGCCCGGCCACCATTCGCGGAATTGCAGCGGCGCGCTTTTCTGGATCACCACCGGGAGTGCCGCCCTGGCGCCGCCCCCGCGCCAGCCGTGGATGGCAAAGCGCGGATCGAATTCGCCTTTGAATGGCCAGTAGAAACCGACTACCATTTGCTGCAGCAGCAGAAAACCCTCGAGCAGTGCTGCGGTGATCGCCTCGTTCCAGGCGCGGCGCTCCTCCGTTGTCACCGACACGCGGCGCGACAGGATTTCCTCGCGACGCGCCTTGCGCCATTGTTTGATGCTGTCGGGCATGGTCATAGGCTCAACCCGGCTTGCCGTCGCTGCGTGGGCGCAGGTAAGCCGGGACGTACTTCCACGCCCAACCGGCAAACGCCGCGAGCCAGGCGAGGATGGCTGCGGTTATGAACCACGCGAACGCTTGCGGCCAGAGTTCTGATCCCAGGCGCAGCATGGTGGCGGTCTGCAGCAGCCAGAACAGCCGCCAGGTCGCATCGTCGGCGGTGAGGCTGCTGCCGGAATGGCCCCGGGTGACGCGCGTCACCATGGCGAACATCACCGATGCGGCGAAACCCATTGTCACTGCGTGCAGTGGTGCCAGTCCGAGTCCGCGATTGCCCGTCAGGGCCAGCGCGCCGTCCAGCGCGGACAGCGCAAACGCTATGCCGAGCCAGACAAAGCCCAGGTGCAGCATCGCGAGCAGGCGGATCCGCAGGCTGTGCAGCAGCCCCCAGCGCAGGCTGAGCCAGAGGAGGAATACTGCCGCGGGCGCATCCACGGCCCAGGCGTAGGGTCGCAAGTCTGCAATTTCAATGGCGCCATGGGCTACGCAAGCGGCGAGGAAGCACCACAGCACCCAGAACGGGCGCCAGGCGGCGATGGATGGCAGCACCGCGGCGGTAAAAAAAGGCAGCATGCGGTGTACCACGATCAGGAATGCCGGAAGGGCGAAGCACCACAGCCCGGCGACGATCACCCAGATGAACCAGCGCAGATCGCCGCTGAAGCACAGTAGCGCATAGCATGCCAGGCCGGCGACGCCCGGCAGCATGAATGCCAGAACCAGCTTGGCGTGCCTGCGGTCTTGCGCCGTGCTCTGGCGGATCAGGCGCGCGAAAATCAGCAGGTAGCGCGCCCAGCACGCAGCCAACAGCAGCGCTGCTGCGCCCGACGCGGGTATGGAAACGATGGACAGCACGGTGATCGAAGCGCCGCCGGCGAACGCGAACAGCGCCGTGGGCAGCAGCTCCGACGCGCTCGGGCCCTTCACGCCGAGCCAGGACGGGCCGGCGGTGAACAGGAAGCCGAACATGTACATCGGAATGAAGGTGTAGAGCATCGCCGTCGCGTGCACCAGAGTCGGCGCAAGCGCAGCCGGCAGGGCTGCCCCGAACAGTCGCAGCACAAGAACCACGCACCACCAGGTCGAAGCGAGCAGCAACAGCAGCGACGCGAGGAAGAAGAACAGCCGGTGCGGCGCCGCTTTGATCCAGACCAGGCCGGGTGCTGCCGGCGCCGGAATTGCGTTTGCTTCAGCCGACATGGGGCAGCGCCGATTTCGTCATTGCCACGGCCACGATATAGGCGAACACCAGCAGCGCGCTCCAAAACGCGGTGATGCGAATGGCGCGCGTGCTTCCGCGCCTGAGCGCGATCGTGCCAAGAATGATGTACGCAACGAGTCCGAGGACTTTGGCGGTAAGCCATGCGTCCACCAGGGGGTATTGGCCGATCAGCAGTGCCAGCGCAATTGCGCTCGCGAGCAGCACAGTGTCCAGCACGTGCGGTGTTATGCGCACCCAGCGGCGCGCGAGCAGGGGAGAAGCCAGCATCATCCATGCGCCGCGAAGCACGAAACCCGCGCCCGAGAGCGCGACGCAGCTTATGTGCAGGTACTTGAGCAGAATATAGGTCGTGGGCATGTGGACTTTCCTGTTGACATTGCCGGCGCGGAACTTTTCGTGTAATTTTCTAGCATGATGCTGATATATCATAATATGATACACATGTGCAAATTCGAGATGGCGAATCATGCTCAGCACCGCACTGGCCGATATGTTTGGCCTGCAGCACCCGATCATACTGGGCCCGATGGGAGGCGTAGCCGGCGGTCGTGAAATCATGGAGCTGTCGCACAAGAACCGTCAGAGGAGCGCAGGATGACGACCGGCAAGATTTCAGATTGCAATATCGGTAACGGCAAAGACCCTGATATGAAGGCTCTGGCAACTCCGATCAAGTGCGGGCATTGCCACGCAAAAATCCCCGCGACTGTCGCACTCAGCTTCGAGGGCGCCGAATATATCTATAACTTCTGTGGCCCGTTATGCCTCGAGGCGTGGTGCAAGGAGACAAACGCGCATGGCAAATGAGGGCGCGGGCGCCGGCGGAATGCGATGCGCGCGGAGCGCCGAGGCGTCGCGTATTGAGTTTCTCCTGCAGCGCGACGGGGCGGCCGCCACCCTGGTCTTGGTGCGGCGCACGCTTGCGATCTATCGCCGCGCGGTGCTCGATCGCAGGCATTTCGCGCACATGACGCAATACCGCCTGAAGTTCGTTGCCTCGTGTCTGGAATTGCGACGCTGGCTGATCGCAAATGGCGACTATGGAAATCGGGCCATTTCATTACCACACCCGCCCGTGTGAGCGAAAATGCGCCTCGAAATGCGACTACGGAAAATCGACTTCAATTGCCCTGAAAGATGAAGAAGACTGCAACGATGCCGG
Source organism: Burkholderiales bacterium (assembly GCA_014860355.1). Taxonomy (GTDB): domain Bacteria; phylum Pseudomonadota; class Gammaproteobacteria; order Burkholderiales; family SG8-39; genus 2-12-FULL-64-23. Next base: position 8,584 of record JACZJV010000009.1, read on the forward strand.
CGGGCTCGCCTGCGCCCCTCATGCTGGCGGCCGCGGCGACGGCGGTCAATTGTGGACAAGGATTACCTCAGGGTCGTCGGCGCGCTCGACGAGGAGCGACCTTACCCGGTCCTGCCACAGTGATTGGAACAGCGTTGCTTCGGCGGCAGTCGCGGCGCCGGCAAGACAGCGCGGCAGCAGCGTTGGAATGCGGGGATCGGCCGGCACGCGCTCAAGCCGGGCACTCACGCTGATGGCCGCGCCGGTGTCGGTACGGGTAAAGCGCATTTGCCCAGGCATATCGGCGCCGAAGAAAAGCAGATTGCGGCGGTCGAAGCGGCCGCCGATGCCCTTGAAGCCGGTGTCCTGCGTCGCGCCGGTGAGCAGGCTCGCGACATTGGCGACAATACCGGCGACGCCGCCCAGTCTGTCCTCTCGCAGCTCGACACGGATTGCGCCGCGCTCGGGCAGGGTATCGGGGTGGAGGGAGAGCAGGGCGGCGCGGGTCATCAGGTAGGCGGACGCCACCGTCGGGCAGGAATGCCCGGCGAGCTTGACCGCGTCGGCGTAGCGGTATTCGATGATGCCGTCTGCTGCCGCGCCCAGAAACCGGGCGAGCGGGTCGCGCACAGTGATCCGAGGTGCGGCTTTGAAAAATTCCGGGAATTGCATAGCTTCGTTCTCCTTCTGGCCGGCGCGCTGTCGGACTTATGGCGGGCTTGCCTATCCGTCGCCGGTTAGGTAAGATAGTATTCGATTACTTACTTACGAGCAAGCCCCGAAACCGATGAGCACCCCAAATTCCACTCGCGCGGCGCCGCGCCAGCGCCATATGACCGACGAACGGCAGCGCGAGATCGTCGCCGCCGTGCTTGCGCTGGCCCGTGAGCGCGGCCCCGATGCGATCACCACGCAGGCGATTGCCGACAGAATCGGTGTCACGCAGGGCGCGATCTTCCGCCATTTTCCCGATAAAGAGGCGATCTGGCTCGCCGTGTTCTCCTGGGTGCGGGCATCGCTGGGCGCGGTATTCGCCGCGGCGGTGGCGAAGGCGGATACGCCGCTCGCAAAGATCGAACAGGCATTCCTCGCGCATGTGGGCTTCATCGCCGCTAATCCCGGGGTGCCGCGCATCATGTTCCACGAATTGCAGTATCCGGGGGATACGCCGGCGCGCGTGGAAGTGCGCGCGATGATGGGCGAGTACCGCAAGAAGCTCACGCTGCTGTTCAAGCAGGCCAGTGCGGCGGGCCTGCTGCCCGCGGATCTCGATACCGCGCTCGCGCCGGTGCTGTTCATCGGCGCGGTGCAAAGCCTGGTGATCCAGACCGCGTTGGGCGGAAACGAGGTTGCAATGGTGAAACGCGCACGGCGCCTGTTCCCGCTGCTCCTCGATGGTTATCGCGGAGCGAGGACAGCATGAGCCCGCGCCTGGGCGCAAAAGCGATAGTGGCGGCCGCCGGAATCGGCGCCGCGCTGCTGCTCGGCTGGCTGGCTTCGAGCCAGGGGCCGCTCGCACCTACCAAAGTAACGCTGGCCAAAGTGGAACAGGGGCCGCTGGTCGCGAGCACGTTCGGCATCGGCACGGTCGAGGCGCGACGCAGCTATGCGATCGGTCCAACGTTCGCGAGCCGCGTAGCGCGCGTATTTGTCGATCAGGGCGATACCGTCAGGGCAGGGCAGTTGCTCGCCGAACTCGATCCGGTCGATCTGGTGGATCGCGTTTCGAGCGGGAAGTTCGCCGCAGAGCGCGCCTCCAGCACGATCCGGGCTGCGGAAGCGCAACTCGCCGATGCACAGAGCCGTGCGCAACTCGCCAGCGCCAGTGCGCGGCGCTACGCCGAATTGCGCGCGCAGGGATTCGTGAGCCAGGAAGCCAGCGACGCCAAGGGGCACGATGCGGACGCCGCGAAGGCCGCGGTGGATGCGGCGGCGGCGCAACTGGCGGTGTCGCGGCGCGACCGCGAGCGCGCACTGGCCGATGTCGCCGGGGTCGGCAAGCTGCGCGCGCAGGCTCGGTTGGTCAGCCCCGTCGACGGAGTGGTCAGTGCGCGTCTGGTCGAGCCCGGCACGACGGTGGTCGCGGGCCAGGCGATGCTGCAACTGATCGACCCGGCGAGCCTGTGGGTCAAGGCGCGCATTGATCAGGGCCAGGCGGGGGGCGTGCGCGTGGGCCAGCCGGCGCAGATTGTGCTGCGCTCGGAACCGAATCGCGCCTATCTTGGCCAGGTCGAGCGTGTCGACTTGGTGAGCGATGCAGTAACCGAAGAACGCATCGTCAATGTCGGCTTCGCCGCGCGGCCCGAAGGAATTGCCGTCGGCGAGCTGATCGAGGTGACCATCCGCACGGCCGAGCTATCCAAGGTACGCTCGGTGCCAGCGGCGGCAGTGAAGCGCCTCGCGCGGCAGGACGGCGTTTGGCAGATCACTGACGGGCGCGTCGCTTTCAGGCCGGTAAAGTTCGGGATTACAAGCCTGGACGGACGCAGCCAGATTCTCGAAGGCCTGAATGCAGGCGACGAGGTCGTGGTGCACAGCGAGCGGGAGCTGACGCCGGGCGCCAAGGTCAGGGTCGTTCCTGCGATCGTGCGCGCCGGATCATGATCAACCTTGCCGGCCGCGACATCCTCTACGGCTGGGGCAAGTTCGTTTTCACCGGACTTGGACTCGGCCTGCTAATCGGCGTCACGCTGTCGATGGCGGGGATCTATCGCGGCCTGGTGGACGATGGCCGGGTACTGCTGCAGAACGGCGGCGCGGATTTATGGGTGGTGCAGCGCGATACGCTCGGTCCGTATGCCGAACCGTCGAGCGTGCGCGACGACGCTTATCGCGGGCTGCTCGGCATCCGCGGCGTCGCCGCGGCCGGCAACGTCACCTATCTGACCATGCAGATTCAGCACCAGCGCGGCGAGGTGCGGGTGATGCTGGTCGGCTTCGAGCCGGGACATCCGGGCGAGCCGGGCTATCTTGTGGCCGGGCGTCCGATCACGCGCGCGCATTACGAGGCGATTGCCGATCTGCGCAGCGGGCTGAAGCTGGGTGAACGCATCCGCATTCGCCGCCACGAGTATACGGTGGTCGGATTGACGCGGCGCATGGTGTCCTCGGGCGGCGACCCGATGATTTTCGTTCCGCTCAAGGACGCGCAGGAAGTGCAGTTCCTCAGGGACAACGACGCGCTGGTCAACGAGCGCGCGCGCACCGCCGCCAATCCGGCATTCAACCGCCCAGGTGTGCCGGGACTGCTCGAGGCGGTGCAAGCGAGCCAGGCCAGCAGCCACAATGTTAACGTGGTCATGCTGCGCCTGGCGCCCGGCGCCGACGAGGCGGTCGTGGCGCGCGAAATCCGGCGCTGGAAGCACCTGGAGGCCTATACGCGGGCTGACATGGACGAAATCCTCGTGGCGAAACTCATCGCCACTTCAGCCAAGCAGATTTTCATGTTTCTGGTGATTCTCTCCATTGTCAGCGCCGCCATCGTCGCTTTCATCATCTACACCATGACGCTGAACAAGGTGCGCGAGATCGCCGTGCTCAAGCTGATCGGCGCGCGCAATCGCACCATCGCCGCAATGATCCTGCAACAGGCGCTGGGCCTGGGCGCAATCGGCTTCATCGTCGGCAAGACCGCGGCGACCCTGTGGGCACCGATTTTCCCGAAGTACGTGCTGCTGCTCCCCGGAGACGCGGTGCTGGGTGCAATATTGGTGCTGGCTATTTCGGCGCTGGCAAGCATCGTCGCGATCCGCGCCGCGCTGCGCGTGGATCCGGCAACGGCGATTGGGGGTTAGGGATGACACAGCCTGCAATCGAAATCAGCGGCCTCACCAAGCGCTACGGCGAGGGCGACGCCGCGGTCGATGCCTTGAAGGGTGTGGACATGATCGTGCAGCCGGGCGAGGTCGTGGGTCTGATCGGCCCCAGCGGCTCAGGCAAGAGCACGCTGCTGAAGTGCCTGGGTGCGGTGATCGAGCCGACTTCGGGGCGGATGGCGCTGGCCGGCGAGACGATTTACGACAATGGCTGGAAGGTCTCAGATTTGCGCGCATTGCGGCGCGACCGAATCGGCTACGTGTTTCAAGCCCCTTATCTGATTCCGTTTCTCGACGTCACCGACAACGTTGCGGTGCTGCCCATGCTGGCCGGTGTATCCAACGCCAAGGCGCGCGAGCGCGCTCGCGAGATGCTCGCTGCGCTGGACGTCGGTCATCGTGCGCAGGCGCAGGTGCCGCAGCTCTCAGGCGGCGAGCAGCAGCGGGTGGCGATTGCACGCGCCCTGGTAAACCGGGCGCCGATCATTCTTGCCGACGAGCCGACAGCGCCGCTGGACAGCGAGCGCGCGCTGACCGTGATCCGCATCCTGAACGAGATGGCGCAGCGCTTCGGCACCGCGATCATCGTCGTCACTCACGACGAAAAGATCATCCCCACGTTCCGGCGCATCTACCATATCCGCGACGGGCGGACCTACGAGGAGGCCGGCGAGGCGCGGGCGGCCTGATTCAGCGGGCACATCGCGCGTCCAGGACGGCTGAGCGTAGAAGTATGATATCGATGGAACTTTTGTATTCGCCATTCGTTTACCAGACGAGGTAATCGGCGTGCTGGCTTCAGATGGCCCCGACGATGACTGGGTAAGACGTGCGCAAGCGGGTGATCGGAAAGCGTTTTCCGAACTAGTGCGGCGCCATCAGGATCGCGTTTACCGCCATTTATCGCGCATGCTCGGGTCGCAGGACGACGCACTGGAATTGACGCAGGACACGTTCGTCAAGGCTTGGCAGGCGCTGCCGCAGTGGCAGCCCGAAGCGCAGTTCCGCACCTGGCTGTTTCGGATCGCGAGCAACGCGGCACTGGATGCCTTGCGACGGAACAGGTTAGTCGATTTCGTGCCGCTGGAGGACTCGTTTGACGCGCCCGCAGCCGGGCCCGATCCGGAGCGCCAGGCACAGGCCACGCAGGAGGTGCAGAAACTGGAAGCGAGCCTGAAGAAGCTGGCGGCGGAACACCGGGAAATACTGTTGTTGCGTGAGGTGGAAGAGATGTCATACGAAGAGATCGGACGCGTGCTGTCGCTGAGCGAGGGGACGGTGAAATCGCGGCTGGCGCGCGCGCGAGCCGCTCTGATTGAAATTCACGCTAGGAGTCGGCAATGAGTTCTGCAGAACAATGCCCAAGAACCGAGGCGCTTTCGGCGCTGGTCGACAATGAGCTCGCCGAGCCCGACCGGGGTGCGCTCGATGAGCATGTCGCGGGCTGCGCGATCTGCGCGCCGGTGTTAGCCGAGTTCAAGCAGCTGCGGACCCGCTTTGCCGTATTACCCGAGCCTGAACATGGCGTCGACTTCGTTTCATTGGTGGATCGCCGTATTGCCGCCGCCGCGGCCGTCCCTAAGCCCAAGCCCAAGCTGCAGCGCTGGCGCTGGTGGCAGCTCGCGCCGGCGGCGCTGGGTGGCGCTCTGTCGCTTTCCCTCGGTGCCCACCTGGGCAGCGCGCTGACTCTCGGTTCGCAGCTGACGGCGCAGCCTTCGGCGCTGCAAATGGCCGCCTTTGCGGCGAATCCTCCGGGTGCCTTATGCCCGGCCTTGCAAGCCTGCAAACCGGCGGGGAGCTGACATGAAACGCTACTGGCTGTTTCTGCTGCTCGCGCTGTCGCTGCTTCTCAATGCCGGAGTACTCGCCGGCGCATGGTATCAGGCCAGTCGCGCCGAGGGTGCCATCGAATTCGCCTTGTTTGGCATGGGTCACGAACGCGTGCCGGATTATTTGAAGCTCGATCGCACCCAGCGCGAGCGCTGGCATGCGATGGAACAGGACTTCGTCAAGAGCCTGAACGACGCAGGTCGTGCAATCCACGCTCACCGCGAGCGGCTGGTGCGCGAGATTTTTTCGGCACAGCCCGACGAGCCGGTCATCGAGCGCGAGCGGGCCGCGATCTTCGCGCTGCAGCAGGCGCAGCAGCGCAGCGTCATCGCGCAACTGCTGAAGGAGCGCGAAATGCTGAGCGCGGAGCAGCGTGCCGCCCTTGCTGATCTCCTGCTCAAACAGGATCCGCAGAACGCCACCGGCGCGTATCAAAGCGGGCACGCTGATTAGCGCCAGGTTTGCCCAGGCACGCGCAGACGTGTTCATTCGGACGTGTGCAACACGTCAAAAATATCCGGAACAAATCTCCAGCTACTTCGTTTGGATAAGCAGGACCCGGTTGCATCGCGGCCGGGCCGGATGCCCCGCGCGTCGCGGCGCATCCTGATTGAAAACGAAGTTCCTTACCCATATTGGAGGATTAGCTATCATGAAATTGCATCAATTCACCACCAAAGCTTCGGCCATCGCGGCCATCTCGGCGGCACTGCTGTTGGCAGCAGGCCCTGCATCGGCGCATTGCGACGGCGAGGACGGACCAGTGCTCAAATCCGCGCGGCAGGCGCTAGCCAGCGGCAACGTGAATCGCGTGCTGGCCTGGGTGCAGCCCACAGACGAAGCACAGATCAAGGCCGCATTTGGCAAGACGCTTGACGTGAGGCGCTTGAACCCTTCGGCCAAGGAACTGGCTGACCACTACTTCTTCGAGACCCTGGTGCGGGTGCATCGTGCCGGAGAAGGGGCGCCTTATACCGGAATCAAGCCTGCGGGCAGCGGGCTTAGCCCGGCGCTTGTGGCCGGCGACAAGGCGCTGGAAACCGGCTCCATCGAGGCTACGGCGAAATTGCTCACGCAGGCGGTTCACGCGAGCGTCGGCGGGCAATTCAAGGAGGTCATCGAGAAGAAGGACTACAAGCCCGACGACGTTGCCGCCGGGCAGGAGTACGTGAAAGCCTATGTCCAGTACATCCACTCGGTCGAACGCATCTACGAAGCGGCCGCAGTCCAGGCACATGGGCAGGCTGAGCAGGCAACCCCGGCAGTGCATAAGCACTAAGAATTTTGGACCCGTTGAAGGAGACCATCATGACTCTACAAAACCTGTTGAAATCGCGCACGGCCCTGGCGCTGTTAGCCGGCCTCGTGTTCCTGGCATGGAAAGCAGCGGCTCAGCATTTCGGGCTCGATGACCCTGCCGCTGTCTTGGGTACCGATACGCTGGGGTTGGGTACGGGCGGCCTTGGGCTGGTCTGGGCGCTTGGGCACTGCGATACGCTCGACGGACCGGTGGTGACGCTGGCGCGAAAGGCGCTCGACTCCGGTAACGTCAACTTGGTCTTGCCCTGGGTCCCGGCCGGGGACGAAGCCGAGATCCGTAAAGCGATCGACCAGGCGAGGTCGGTGCGCAAGCTCGGAGGCGAAGCGCGCGAACTCGCCGACACGCATTTCTTCGAAACACTCGTGCGCATACACCGCGCCGGGGAGGGCGCGCCCTTCGTCGGCTTAAAACCGGCCGGTCGCGATCTCGGACCGGCAGTTCCTGCTGCGGACAAGGCGCTCGAGAGCGGCTCGATCGCGCCGGTGGAAAAACTGCTCACCGACGCGATACGCAAGGGCGTGCACGCGCATTTCGACGCTGCCCTGGGTCGCCGCGAATTCGATCCGGACGACGTCAAGGCGGGGCGTGCCTACGTCGAGGCCTATGTGCCTTATGTCCATTATGTGGAACGGCTCTGGCAGGCGGCGCAAGGCGATGCACATGCGCATGACGATCATCACGCGGGGCACGGACATTAGGCGCCATGCAGATTCGCTCAGGTGGTCCCTAGTCGGTGCCGAAATCCGAGGCGAGCAGGATTGCAACACCGCAGGAATTCAAGCAGGGTTTTCGGATTTGCTCCAGCTCGTATCGAAAGTGGGTTCGACTCTCTCGGAACCATCCCGGGGAGGCTGTAAGCCAGATCGTCATGAGGGTCCGAAAATCTTGAGGATTGTTCGATGCCTGCCCTCACGCGCAGGCGTACGATGATTCGGCGAAGCCAGTTGGGCAGGCGTTGGACAATCCTCAAGACGAGCGGCCGTACATTTCAATGCCACAGTCAGTCCCCAGCAGGGCGGACTATCGTCGCCGAACCTGCTGGCCAGCCCTTGACCCAGACGATGGGATCCTCCGAAAGCCGCTGCCGCGCTCAGTGCGAGTCCCGATTCAGCCACGAAGCGCGGCTGAGACCTGTGCTCTCCCACGCGCACGCGCGAAGGCATCGCGCATAGTCAGTGAATTCAGATAACTTGCCAGTGAATCCGGTAATTCCAGCCGCGTGCTTTTCGCCCAAAGGAGGGTGTGGCCGGCAAGAATATCCGCGACAGTAAAGGAATCTCCAACCAGAAAGGGGTGTTTCGCTAAACCCATAGCCAGAATTTTCGCCGCGACGTCGAACTCCCAGATCGCGGTATCAATCACGGCAGGGACGCGGCGCTCCTTGGGAAGGCTGAACCGGTGCTTCGCGATGGTCCACAGGGGTGCGTCGAGTTCCGTCAGGATGAAGCTGATCCACTTGTAGCAATCGGTCCGCTCTGGCGTTCCCGGCGCGGGTAGGAGGCGGCTACCGGGGAATCTCTCGGCCAGCTGCATGCACACCGCGGCGGATTCGGTGATGATGGTCCCGCCGTCGTCCAGTACGGGGACTTTTCCGCCAGGGTTGATCTCCAGAAACCAAGGCTCGCGTCCCTCTCCGCGCAGGAGATCGACCTCGACGTAATCGTACTGCGCGCCCACTTCCTCCAGCGCCCAGAGCGCCCGCAGTGTCCTGCCGTTGCGGTAACCGTAAAGCTTCATCGTGCACCTAGCTCGCAGCAGTTTCGTTGTGCAGTCGCCTTGCCGCATCGCTGAGGGTTTCACGGTCGAGCCGGCTAAGTTCCACCTTGAACGCTTCATCGATATTGGGGTAATGTCGGCGAATCGAGCGCGCGTAGGCAGGATCGTAGTGCGCTTCCATAATCCGCTCGAACAACTCGGCTGCACGTCGCTCGGCCACCAGGCCTTCCCAGCGCGCGCATTCCTCGCCGCCGATCAACGGGCGCAGATGGCGCAGCCGATCCATCATCGCGTCCAGGTCGCGCTCGAAGTGACTGTAATCCTCCCGCCATAGGGCGACGCGCTCTGCCATAGGCGCGCTGAGACTGTAGAGGCGCCCGCCGCGCATCGTTTCGAGCAACGCGGTGGGCACTTCGATGGCGCCGATTTTCTTGCTTTCCGATTCAACCCATATCGGCCGCGAAGCGTCGAAGCTTCGGAGTTTTTCGACGAGCAGCGAATCGAACCACTTCTGCGTGGGTTGCGCGACACCGGGAATGTCGCCGATCAACGAGCCGCGGTGGCGCGCCAAATCCTCGAGATCGAGCGCCTGGGCGCCGGCCGAAGCCAGCGCCGCGAGCAGCCGAGTCTTGCCGCAGCCTGTGGGGCCGCACAGCACGTGATAGCGATATCGCCGCGGCAGTTCGGTCAATTGTTCGCGAACCCAGGCGCGGTATGCCTTCCAGCCGCCGGGCAGACGATCGACTCGGAATCCGATCGTGGCCAGCGCGTCGTACCAGAGCTTGCTGCGCTTGCCCCCGCGGAAGCAGTAAACGAGCATGCGCGCGTCCTTCGGGTGGCGCGCGACCAGCTCGTCTATCGCATGCGACATGTTCTTCAGCGCATAGGAAACCCCGATGAGGTAGGCGCGATGCTTGTCGGTGCGATGCGTCGTGCCGACTTCGGCGTACTCCTCGTTGTCCACAACGGGCAGACTGACCGCGCAGGGAAGGTGATCCTCGGCGTACTCGCGCTCGCTGCGCGCATCGATCACAAGCGCGTATTGTCCATCGAGGGCGCTATGCAGCATCGATGAAAACTGCGCCTGCTTGTCAGCCGGAAGTGATGAACTGCCCATGGTCCATTAGCACAAGTTTTTGCTCAATTCAATAGGAAATCGCCCATGCTTTTTCCTAATGCCTTTTCAGATTGCTTGCCCTATGCTACGCACACACAATGCCGCGGCTTGCAAACTGCGGCCAGCGCGAGGACCTCAGGGAATGGATGACCTCGTACAACTGAATCGCAGGATTGCCAAACACTGGCTCGGAAGCCTGAATGCCGACCAGGAGGAATACCTGCGCTACGCCACCGTTTGCCTGGGCCAATTCGCCCATGGCGTAGCCGAACTCTCGGCGTTTCTGGCGTGCGCGAAGCAGGAGCACCTCAATTCGCTCTCAGTGGCAAAACTCAATCGTCAGTATCTCAGATTTGCACGTCTGGCGGCGAAGGACGTGGCTGCCGGCAAATTCGACATGCTGATCAGGCTGGGTATCACCCTGGAACAGGGCGAGGTACTGGGCGAATTGACGAACCTCGCGCTGAACCGCCTGGCTTTCGGCTGGAACGGTCCGATCATCCGCTTCGCCACCCCGGCATTTCAACGGGGCGTGGCGCTGCACCTTCGCGCCGCCAGGCATCACGCCACCGCCTTTGTTGCGGTATGCCTCCCGGCTTAGTCCATGGCACCCATACCGGAGAACGCGAAACCGGACGATCCGCGCTGGGCCCTTGCGTTTCTCGATCTCGCTCAGGGCTTGGTCAGGGCCGGGGCGAAAGCGAAGCTCATCGAGCGCTATACCTATTTGCCCCATAGCCGGGTGAGGGAAATGTACAAGACCTTGCGCGGCACGGACCCGCCGCCGGGGCCGGTGATGCAGGGCAGCGCCCGTTACTTCGCGCTGGCGGGCAAGAACACCTCGGAAGCGTCGCGCATCCAGTGCGCAATTTTCCTCGCCTGTTACAAGCGTATGGGTAGCATCACCACGACGCCGGTGCAGCGCGGATGGCGCTTGCTCGTCGCGTTCAACGCCTACCTGAGCCTCACCGAAAAGCTCGAGCAAAGCGCCTCGATCAAACGCCTCGACATCAATCAAGCTTACGCGCTACTTACCTACTGCGGCTTTCTGTCCCGGGCAAGCGGCGTGGAACTGCAGCTCAGGCAATGCACGGTCTGCTCGATCAACTTTCCTGTCGTCGCCAACGAGCTGCCTGAGGCGCAAGGCTGTCCGGTGTGCGCCATCAACGCCAACTGCCTGCGCCTGTCCCGCCAGGCGTCCTCTTCGGGGCGCGCCGGCTCCACATCGCAATCGGCATAGCCAGCCTTTTCCCGTCCATTCCCCGGTCAAACCGGCAGGGTTAGCCGCGGCAAAGATTTTCGACTAACGCGAAAATCGGTGCATGCTCGTGCGCGCCTCTGCGCCTCAGGAAGTTCATTTGGAATATCGCCTATGATCAAATTCACCGTGATCAGCACCAAGGGCGGTGTCGGCAAGACCACGCTGACCGCCAATCTGGGCGCGCTGCTCGCAGACCTGGGTTTGCGCGTGCTGATGATCGATGCCGACGTGCAGCCCTCGCTTTCCAAGTTCTACCCGCTCTGCGATCCCAAACCTTCAGCGGGCCTCACCGAAGTGCTGGTCCGCGGCGAGCTCACCGCCGAATGCATCAGCTCCACGATGTATCAGAACCTGGACATCGTTGTTTCCGACGATCCCGAAGGCCGGCTTCCGCACTGGCTGCTGAACCGGATCGACCGGGGTTTTCGGCTGCGCATGGCCCTCAATTCGCTCGCGTTCGTCGACGCCTACGACTGCGTGTTGATCGACACCCAGGGAGCAGTGGGGCCGCTGCAGGACGCCGCGGCGCTGGCGGCCGACATCCTGGTATCTCCGATCACTCCGGAGATACTCTCGGCGCGCGAATTCAGGAACGGAACGATGGAGCTGCTCGACCGACTGGAGCCGAGCAGCGCTCTGGGCGCAACGCTAGGCCCCATGAAAGCCGTGATCTACCGCCAGGACCGCACCACCGACGCGCGCGTCATCGCGGCCGGCATACGCGAGGACTTCATCAGGTTGAAGGGCCGGGTGTCGGTGCTCGACACCGTGGTCCCCCACGCCAAGGCATACAAGGAAGCCGCGACGCTACGAACGCCGGTGCATCGCCACGAGCGCAAGCGCGACGGCGCCACGCCCAGCGCGTATACGGTGATGCACACGCTCGCCTGGGAGTTGATCCCCAGCCTGGAAGGGATACGGGTGGATACGTACTCGGCGCGGGAGCGCGTCGCGTGACCGGCGCGCCGACCGACTGTGACGCTGTAGCCGCCGTTACGGCCGCCGCTGCGCGAGACACCCGCCCGTCTCACGCTTCGATTGACGAGCGACGCCGCTTGGTAGCCGACTCGCTGCAGGTGGCGAATCCCGGGAATCGGGCGCAGAACCTGCCGGAGCAGGCCGACCCGAAGCAGGACTGCCAGATTGAACTCAGGGTCGAGGATATCCGTCTCTATGAGCGCAATCCGCGGCGCGCCGAAAATACCCGGTTCAACGAGATCAAAGAATCGATTCGAGCGACCGGCGTCCGCAATCCGCTGACGGTGACGCGCCGCCCCGGCGAAAAACACTTCATTGTCGAGGCAGGCGGCAACACGCGCTTACTCGCCGTCCAACAGCTGTGGCAGGAGACCCGGGATCCCCGCTTCGAGAAGCTCATCGCCCTGTTTCGGCCGTGGCGCTCCGAGGCCCATGTGCTCAGCGCGCACTTGATCGAGAACGAGCAGCGCGGCGAGATGACGTTCTGGGACAGGGCGAATGGCGTTTGCGCCCTGAAGGGGCAACTCGAGCTGGAGAAGGGACGCGCGCTTTCCTTGCGCCAGCTCGAAGCGGAACTGAAAGCCGTGGGGTTTTCGGTCAATACGGCGACCCTGGCCCATAGCCTCTACGCGAGCACGCGGCTGCGTACCCTGGGCGACGCGGTACCCGTGCTGTCGGGCCTAGATGTCAAGACCATCCAGCCGCGGCTCAACCTCATGAAGCGCTACGTGCAGATGCGTGGCGAAACAGGGGAGGCGGCTCTTTACGCCGAGGTATTCGAACCGGTATTTCGACGTCACGCCGAGCTATACCGGGAAAATAAGAAATTCAATGCATTAGACCTGTGCCAGACCTGCGAGGCGGCGCTGGCTCAACATCTGGGTGAGGGCCTCACGCGGCTACGCATGCTACTCGAGGCCTTGGCACAGTCGCCGCAGGCATCGCTGGCAGCGCTGTTCGAAACGCTGGATTCGGCGCCGTCCAAACTGCCGGCATCGCGCACGCAGGGCCTTGCGCCCGATGCTTCCCCGGGTGTTAGCACTGCTGACAAACCCGCGGGGGACATGGTGCAACAAGCGCTGCCTCGCCTGGCCGCTCGAACGCCGAACTTGCCGCTTGCGGACCTGCCTGCGCCGGACCGCCTGAAGCAATTGATCGCCCGCTTTGCCAGGCTCGCGAGCGATGTGCCGGCGGTCCAGCGCCTGGACGCGGAGTTTTTCGGCTGGCTGCTCGAGGGACACGGCGAGCTGGCGGCTGCGTTTTGGGAAATTGTCAGCCTCGCGCGGGAAATACGAAGCGCGGCGCCACGGCAGGTGAATGTCGCCGAGCAGCCGAACGCCACGCCAGGGTCCGGATGATGTTGCCGCTGTCTGACACGCACGTCCGGCTGATCCTGCTCAACCATATCGCGGTGAGGCTCACTGGCTGCGATTCCGCCGATATTCGCGCCGCGGGCATAGAAACCGAGCAGTTGCAACATTTGAGGGAATTGTCCGCGCCGGACTTGCATCGCCTCGCCGCCATGCGCGAGCCGATGATCGCCGTCTCTATCGACAGCCGCAGGTTGAAAGCGGGCTTGCGCGCGCTCACACTTACCAACGAGGTCCAGGCCATGGAGACCTACTTCATTCGTCACGGAGCCTCGTGGACCATGATGAAACGACTGTTCAAGCTGCGGCACAAGCTGACCCTGCAGCGCCGGCGCGAATACGGTGTGCGCCGCCCGCCGGGGCGAACCCCGCTGCCCGATGTCGCCATTCGCAAGCGCATCTGGCAGGTCTGGGCGGCAATCGGCGATTCAGATCCACGTGCGCGTTACTTCCGCTTGCAGCAGGCATTTCCGAATTTCTCGCTGGACGTGCTCGGCAGCGTGATCGCGAAATTCGAGAAAGACCGATGAACGCGCCCTTGGCGAGCACTGCGCGGCTGCATCCGGAGCTGCTGCTGCAAATCCTCGACGTTCCGCTGAGCTTCCATCGCTGTCTGGTGCCGATCAGCGGAAGCGTCACGGCGGCCTTGCTGCTCTCGCAAGCGATATGCAACGCGCAGGGGGCCGACCCGGCCTTGGACGGTTGGTTCAGCAAATCGCAGGATGAATGGGGCGAGGAGACCGGGCTTACACGCTGGGAGCAGGCGACGGCCAGACGCTTGCTGCGGGAGGCGGGCTTCCTGGAAGAGCAACGCCTCGGCATGCCGGCCAAGCTGTGGTTCAGGGTACGCCCCGAGCGGGTGTGGCAAGCACTCCAGGAACGCGCAGGGGCGCTAGCCCCGCGCTGACCCGAGTGCGTGGATTTCAATGTGGGGAATGACGCTGATGCCAGACTTCGACCGATCGATGACTCGGGGCCGCTTGTGCTCGCTGACAAGCTGGCGCTTATCTGGCCGCTACTCGGCAGGCAGATCGCGTTTCACCGCAGCCTGGTGGACCTGACAGCCAGCGTGAAGGCCGCGCTCCTGTTATCGCAGGCAGTCTACTGGACCAGGCACGGCCGCGATATCGAGCAGAGAGCCGGATGGTTCTACAAGACGATGGGGCAGTGGGAAATGGAAACCGGACTTTCGACCAAGGAACAGGCGGGCGCCAGGAAAATCCTGCGGCGGCTCGCCATTCTCCAGGAGCAGCGTGCCGGCGTGCCAGCCAAGCTTCATTTCCGCCTTGCCCTCGACCAGCTGGGCGTGCTGCTGTCAAGCAGGATCGGAATGCGCACGCCCTGCGTAGACTGGGATAACGGTGCCCTGGTGGCCGAACTCCTGGGACCCGCGCTTTCCTACCACCGCGCGCTCGCATTGGTTTCCGGCGGCGTCAATGCAGGCCTCATGCTCTCGCGCGCCTTGTACTTGGTTCGGCGGCACTCGAGGCATCAATCGGACGGCTGGTTTTGCGCGCCGGCCGCGGCGTGGACGCAAGAGATTGGCCTCAGCCGGCGCGAGCAGGAGACTGCGCGGCGCGACCTGACACGGCGCGGCATGTGGGAAGAGACGATCTGCGGTATTCCTCCCCGCGTATTTGCACGGATAAGGCTCGCCTGCCTGATTGCAGGGCTCGATCAGTACGCGCGCAGGAATTCCAGGCTCGCGCACGTGTCGGCGCCGCAGGCGGCATCAGTATGTGGCATCTCCATAAACAGAATTGCACAAAACGGCGTGACTGGATTGCGGGAATCCAGCCTTCTTGTTTCGCACTATGCGCCAAATCAGTTGCGCCAGAACAGCCATCACAGTTTCGCCGAAAGCGCCACATCACATGTAACAGGTAGTACAAGAGTTTCAGTACAACCACCGGCAGCGGAGGACGAGCGCGTAGATTCGGGTGATACGCCGTCACCGCGTGGTGGTGACTGGATCTTTCCGGACGGATTGACTCCGGAAGAGAAATGCGCCGCCAGCGCCCTCGTATCGCGCTGCCCGGCGCTCGCGCAGGCACTGCTAGATGAGCTGACTGCGCGCATGCGCTCGAACTCGGTGAAGACCAGTCGCATCGCTTACCTGCGCGGCATGGTCACGCGCGCGCTGGCGGGAAAGTTTGTCCCCGAACTCGGTCTCGCAGTCGCTGCCGCCAGACTAAAGCGCCGCGAGGAAGCGATCGTGCGTGCCAGGCGGGATGCAGACGAACGGCGTCTGGCCGCGGAACGCGCCAGCCCCGAATACCAGCTCAAAGTGGCAGAACACCGCGCCAGGATACGCGGGATGCTCGCCATGGCGCAGGCGCGGCGTCCGCGGCGCGAGAGACCATGAACCGGCCCGCCATGCCCGCGCAGCTGGCGCCGCTGCCGTTAGCAATGCTAACGCCACGCGTCGGGTATGCCGACGCGCAATTGGCCACAAACCACTGAGGAATTCGATATGGCAACGAGCCAAGGGACAATGCCGGATGCGGTGCTCCCAGCCAGCGGTGCCGGCTCCCCACCGCCAGCCGCAGCCGACCAGGCGGGCGTCCTGGTATTCCGGCAAGGCCCCGATTCGCCATCTCCAATCGACTACGACATCGCCGCGCAACGCGACACCCCGGCGGCCCAAGCGGTGAGCGGTGACGCAAAAGTGGGGCAGCTCGCGGACGCCACGCCCGACACGATGACGTTGCACACCAGGGATGCGTTTCGCATGTTCACCGGTCGTCCCGCGGATGCCGATGCGGGCCTGGCGCCGATTCCCGGCGCAAGGCGATTTGCGGCGATCCTGAATTCCATCTGGCGCCTGTCGGCGAACGATAATCCGTACGCCGACTGGCTCCTGGTCCGGATGTACGCCGGTCTGGTCGCGATCCGCGCCCATCTGAGCCGCGCGGTCGCGCGCCAGCAGGCTGCGATCGATCTGCTCAAGGGCAAAGGCCTGGCGCTGTCCGTCATGGTTTCGCAAAGCCCGAAGCTTGTGGATCTCGGGTTTCGCAGCCCCTACGGCTACGCCACCGCGGAGGCGATCGTCGAATTCGATTACTACGTACGCGTGATCAAGACGCTCATTCACAAGGATCGCATGAGCGACCAGCAGGGCAGGGCGGCGATCCGCGAAGTCGGCCGCGAGATGCGCGCCTTGTTCCTTGGTCCGATCCGCTGGGAGCGGCAGCTCCTGCGCGAGGATCTGCGGCAATTGAGCCGCAGCGATTTCCTCCCGGGGGCGGACGAGCTCGCGCGCGCGCGTGTGCGTGCCGCGGTCGCTCTGTTCGGTGAGTTGCCGCGAAGCATCTTTACCGGAGCAGAGGCGCCGCGCCATACGCGCCGTAGCCTGAAGCTCACCGATGCCGAATTGCAGCTACTGGAACAGGCGACGCTCAGCGCTGCCGTAGTGGCCGGGCAGCAGGACACGGAACTGCTGTGAGCGCGCGGCGGAGGAGCATCGCATTTCAGCACCGTGGAAGCGCCCCGGGAAATGCGTTGCAACGGTTTCCCGTGGAACACCACGCAATAGCGCGGCGGGTCGGCGCGGCGATCGTGAAAGTGCATCGCGCGCATGGAGCAAGGCCGCTCGGCGTGTTTCAGTGAGTCATTCAACCAAACGGAGGTGTATATGCCCAATGCGTTTCGTGGTACCGGCAATGCAGCTGAGGTGCCGCTCTTGAAAACTGTCCTGGTCGGCGACGAGGAACGCCAGGTCGCCGAGCTTCGGGTGTACTTCGACGAGAAGCGCAAGGACGGCAACGGCGACCTGCAGCGGTCCGGCGGGTTCTGGCTCGACGTCAATGTCTGGGGCGATCGACATGCAGCCGAAGTTGCGCAGATCGTGAGAAAGGGCGCGCGTGTGCATGTCATCGGGCGGCTTGCCGAAAGCAAGTGGATTGTGACCGAGACCGGCGAGGAGCGCCGCGCCCTGTATCTGAACGCGGACCGTCTGTTCCTGAGCCTGACACGGCTGGCCGAGGCCAGGTTCGAGCCACGCCGGGAAAGCTCCGACGCACGGGCGTGAGCTTGCGAGAGCGAGATGACGAGTCATTACCGATACCGGTGCGACGGAACCAAAGCCACGAGCGGTGGTCAATCGATTCGAATGGGCACTGCTCGATTTCAAGCCGCGTCCGGCGCGTCGAGCGCCCGCCGTACGAGTTCTACGTTGGCTGTGTCAGCCCGCATGATGCACGTTACGCATCGCCCTGGGGCAAGGGATACGCAACTCCCGAACCCCGATGCTCGCAAGAGCGCCCTTAAACCGGTCAGATCTCCTGAGAACCGGTGGCCGCAAGGCCCGGAGGTAGGTGTTGCTTGTTTCATCCCAGTCGGGGAGTCCTATCCCCGCTTGGGATCTGGTCTCCCCATTTTTTTCTTGTGAAAAGGAGACCACCATGTCCGAGCAATCTCAGACAACTAGTCAGTCGTCGTTCTTCAACCTGCACGTCGAAGGCGTCGGCTATCTCAATCGCGTGCGCACGGTAAAACCGAAGAAGGGGCAGGAGTTCCTCGCCTGCACCGTGGCCGCGATGCGAGGCAGCACCGATGACATCGCCTACACCAGGTTCGACTGCAGGGTGAGCGGCACCGAAGCCAGGAAGATCGTAAGCCTGCTGGAGCCCGAGGTCACGGCCGAGAAGACCGTGCTCATCGGCTTCAAGATCGCCGACATCTATCCCGAATTGTTCACCTTCGAAAAAGGCGACAAGAAGGGACAAGCCGGCGTGAGCATCAAGGGTCGTCTGCTCCGGGTCAAGTTCGCCAAGGTGAATGGCGAAGTGCTCGAGCTGCCGCAGCCGGCGCGCTCGAGCGATTCCGACAGCGTTCCAGCCTGACTGCACGCGCCAGGCAGTAGTTCTTTCACCCCCCGGGGGAGATCTCTCTCCCCGGGGGGAGGTGTTCCCCCCAGTCGTGTAAAGGAGAACACCATGAGTCAAAGCGTTGAAACCCTGTCGGATGCCGATCTGCTCGGCTTGGTGGTCGGGAACAAGACTGCTCTACGCATGCTTCAGGACGCGGGTGGCAGTCTCTCGGCGCTGTTGAACGAGTCCCAAGCGTCGAACGGTCTGCAGCCGAAGATGAGAACGAAGCTCCAGGTCGCCAAGGAACTGGTGCGGCGTTCATTGCTCGAAACCTTGCGCCAGCGGGATGTGCTGTCCTCGCCAGCCAGCGTGCGCGATTTCCTGCGCATGACGCTGACGGGGCGAGACTACGAGGTCTTTATGGTCTTATTCCTGGACGCTCAGAACCAGGTTATCGAGTCCGAGGAGATGTTTCGCGGCACGCTGACGCAAACCAGCGTGTATCCGCGGGAAGTCGTGAAGAGAAGTTTGTTCAACAACGCAGCGGCCGTGATCTTTGCGCACAATCACCCGTCCGGCGTCGCTGAACCGAGTCATGCGGACGAGTTGCTGACCCAGTCGCTGAAGCAGTCCTTGGCGCTGGTCGACGTGAGGGTGCTCGATCATTTTGTAATAGCTGGATCGGGTCTGGCGTCCTTCGCCGAAAGGGGACTCATCTGATATGCGCGCTGCGGCGCGCGCAGTGCTATAGCCTTGTGCAGTACTACCTGAAGGGGGGATTCCCTTCAGGTAGCCCAGGTAGCCGGCGTGACGCGAGTCGCGCCGATAGTCCGGTCCGGAATCCTCCGGGCCGGTTCATTGACCCCGGCGGGGATGTCGCAGCCCCGCTTCGGGGTCTGCCGTCCCCGCATTTTCTTGGAGTATTCATCATGAAAAGCGGATGTTCACTCGTCAATCTGGCGCAGGAACTCGAGCGGCAGCTGGCCGGCAAGCAGGATCTGATCGTGCCTACGTCGCTCCTGCGATGTCAAACCGACGAGGCGGGCAGTTGCAGGATGATTGTTGAATCGAAGGACGGAGGCGGGGAGTACGGCATCACCAAGCTCGCACGCCGTCAACTGGCCGACAAGTTGAAAATTCCGTTTGCGTATTTCGAACGCATGCGCTCGGAGCAACCGACCCTTCTCGACCGTAACGTGAACACGTGGCTGCAGACAGAGGATGACCGCAGGATGATACGTACGCTGGACGGGCAGGTGCGCGCGGTGCTGTCCGACCGCTATCGCCGCCTGGACAATTACGATCTGGCGGAAGCGGTCCTGCCGATGCTGCAACGGCTGGCCGATGCGCGCTTCGAGTCGGTCGAGCTGACCGAGACGAGGATGTACCTCAAGGTCGTCACGCCGCGCGTCGAGTTCGAAATTGCGCCGGGAGATGTAGTGCAGGCCGGTATCGTGGTCACGAACTCCGAAGTCGGTCACGGTACCCTGTCGGTGCAGCCTCTGGTGTATCGGCTGGTGTGCCGCAACGGGCTGATTGCGTCAGACCGCGCATTACGCAAGACGCACGTCGGCCGCGTTCTGCAATCGGAGGACGAGGCGACCACCGTTTTCAGGGATGATACCCTGGCTGCGGATGACAAAGCCTTCTTCCTGAAGGTTCGGGACGTGGTCGAAGCGGCGGTGTCGGAAGCGACCTTCCGTCAGGTCGCGCAGAAGATGCAGAAGACGCGCGACATCAAGCTCACCGGTAATCCTGTCAGGGCCGTCGAGGTGCTCGCCAACCGCTACACACTCAATGAGTCTGAACGTGCCGGCGTGCTGCGCCACCTCATCGTCGACGGCGATCTGTCAGCTTATGGCTTGGTTAACGCCGTGACGCATTGCTCGGATGATGTCGAAGATTACGACAGGGCGACGGAGTTCGAGGCGCTGGGCGGAAAGTTGATCGAACTGTCTTCGAGCGAATGGAAGGAAGTCGCGGAAGCGGCCTGATCACTTCGACCGAGTTCCGTGATGGGGTTTCGGTGGCAGTTGACCTCCTGAGATCCGGGTCTATTTTTCGGTGCGGCCAACGGCCGCACCGAACCTTTCCTTGGGCGCGCTACCATTCACTTCCGGGGACAAACACAGAAACTTTCGAGCGACTGGAATTGGATTGGAGTTCGCCTTATGCCGCTTTCGCATTGCGCTCGCGTTGTCCGTTGTTGGCGGCCGATTTCGGAGCCATCTTTTCTTATTCAGCCCTGCCGCATAAACCAGACGACCCGGTCGGGTTCGCCACGCAAGGTACAGCAAGGTCTCGCATGAAGTGATTGCGGCCACTCTCGTCTGCTGGGGGCAATTGAGTATCCTGCCAGATCGCGCTTGTCATCTATTCGCTAAAGTCACTGTTTGAATGGCTGCTTGACTCAGATATTTGCCGGATCGACTATGCGTACAGTTCGGCCAGAACGGCCATTGAAGGTATGCGGCGTGGGCGGCGGCTAAACTGCTACACATTGCTGCCGCTCGATGAGGCCAGGCGTAATATCGGGCGCGAATAATTCGAGTGGCGGCTCATCGAATACCGCTACTCACACTAGCGACGCTGAGCGGCCTTTGGTGGCAGCGATGACCGAACGGCAGCTTACGCCAGCAGCAGCCAGTCACCCACTTCCACCATCGCACGGATCGCACTAGACTACCCGGGGATGAGGTAGCCCCCTTCGCGGAACACCTTGAGGCAAGCGTCGGCGACCGCCGGGTCATAGATGGTGCCGCGACCGCGCTCGATCTCGGCGAGCGCCTTATCGATGCCCAGCCCTGGGCGGTAGGGCCGGTGCGTGGACATCGCCTCGATTACGTCGGCCACTGCCATGATGCGCGCCTCCAGCAGGATCGCCTCGCCCTTGAGACCCTGCGGATAGCCGCTGCCGTCCATGCGTTCGTGGTGTTGCAGCGCGACTAGGGCTACTGGCCAGGGAAACTCGACGTCTTTCAGTACATCGTAGCCACCCTCGGCATGGTTTTTTATCAACTGGAACTCGATCGGGCTGAGTTTGCCCGGTTTCGAGAGTATCTCTGCCGGAATGGTGATCTTCCCAATATCGTGCAAATAGCCCGCAATCCGCAGCCCCTCCTGCCTACGTGCGTCGAAGTCGAGTTCGGCGCCGATGGCGACCGCGATCTCCGCCACCCTGCGCTGATGGCCGGCGGTGTAGGGGTCGCGCATCTCGCCCAAAGTTGTGGCCACCTGCACTGTGCTCATGAACGCGATTTCGAGTTGCGCCAGATGGCGTTGAATCTGTTCCTCGGCGCGCTTTTTCTCTGATATGTCCTGCAGCAGTCCGATGATTGCCGATCGGCCGCGGTAGGTGGCGCGCGAGCCGTGCAGGCCGACCTCGACGGTTGAGCCGTCCTTGCACAACGCGGTGAAATTGTAGCTGAGGCTCCTTGAATCGCCCGCCAGCAACCGCAAATTATTTTCCGCTACCATAGCTCTATCTTTCTCTGCGACCAGTGATAGGGAATCGCGTCCGATCAATTCGTCAATGGAATCATAGCCGCGTATCTCGGCGAATCGTGGATTGACATAGGCGAATTTGCCATCCTGGATGATGTAAATGCCGGCGATCGACTGCTCGACAAGGCCGCGGAACTGCTCTTCCGCAGCCCGCAGATTCTTGTCGGCATCCAGGCGCTCTGCCTCACGCGCGAAGTTGTCGAGCGCAAAGCTGATGTCGACGGCCATTTCTTCTAGCAGCTTGCGCGCAGGTTCGTCGAATGCTCCGAACTCGCTGGCATACAGCGTGAGCACGCCTATGGCTACACTCTTTCGACGCAGGGGCAGCGTCGCAGAGGCGCCGAAGCCAAAGCGTGCCCGTCGCTCGTGCCAAGGTGCCGTGATCGGTTCGTTCTGGAAATCTTGAAGCCAGACCGCGTGGTTTGTGCGGATGGCCGAGGCGGTTGGACCGTGCCCGAATGGACTGTCGGCGTCCACCGAGATTTCGACCCCACGCAGATACTCGTCGGCGCAATCGCCAAAACTGGCGACGCGTCTGACCATCCGCGTGTCCGGATCGACGATGCCGATCCACGCCATTCTCATACCGCCGAACCACACTGCGATGCGGCAGATTGTCTGGAACAACTGTTCCTCGTCGGCCGCGCGCACGATTGCCTGGTTGCACTCGCTCAATGCGGCGTAGAGATTGGTCAACCGCTGGATTCTCGCTTCGGCGGCTTTGCGTTCGGTAATATCGCGAATGATGCCGGTGAAATACCGGCCCTCTCCGACAGTCCACTCGGACAGCGAAAGTTCTATCGGGAATTCGGTTGCGTCCTTCCTTTGTCCCCTCAGCTCAACCGCTTTACCTATGACGCGTCGCTCACCCCCGGATTGCGCGCGCCGCATGCCCGCGCGATGCAGGTCCCTGAAGCGTTCCGGCATCAGCAGAGTCAGTGGTTGCCCAATGACATCCTTTCGCGCGTACCCGAAGAGGCGCTCGGCGCTTGGATTCCATTCGACTATGCGCCCGGCGCCGTCGCCGGTTACGAAGGCGTCCGAAGCCGAGGTTGCCACTGCGCTGTAGCGTTGTTCGCTTGCGCGCAGTTCTGTATTGAGACGAGCCCTTCTGTGGCTACCTGTCAGTAGACTGCCCAATAGCGCAACGCATACCGGATAGATGCCGATCACAGGCAAGGCCAGGCTGCTGATGGTTCTTTGAATGACCTCCCGTGGCAGCAGGAACATGCACAGAATCATGATGACATGCACCACAATACCAAACACGTACATCTCGACGAGTGGCAACTCCTTCGGCTCGCGCAAACGATAGTGCCGCCAGGCCAGGCCGACCATGCCGGAAGACAAGATAGTCGCGATGCCCATCAGCGCGCCTGCGCCACCAACATAGAGTCGATAACCACACGCGATTGCCATGGCGAGGAGCGTGGGTATGGCGCCGAAAAAGAGACCCGTCACCCCAAGGAGAATGGTGCGGGTATCGAAAATAATGCCAGCTTCCCATCTGACAGGGGTCAGCATGAGGCCGACGGCGATTCCGCCGATGACAAGGCCGGCAATTACTTCGTCCAGGACGGTGGAAGGTAATTGCTTCCCTCTGAAAACGACATCGTAGACGAGGCCGAGCGACAGGAGCAGGGCGGCATTTCCGATAAGACCAACGGTTAAGTCTTCTGTCATCGTTGAATCGTTATGCTCTCAGCATAGGTCTTACGCGATGTGCCGATGCCCAGGAACACCAATGCTGGACAGCCGCTTACGTATGCACTTCCGCTGATGTTCCATAAGATTTTAATGGCAATATTTCTCAATTGTCATCCTCGCAGCGGGCATGGTACTCCAATTCGAAATCTCCAATTTGCTCCGCCGAGCGAACGACATCGCTTTCAATATATTCTTGCGGACCCAGAATGAGCGGCCCGGGGTTTACCGTGCTCTGCACCTAATGGCCAATTACCAGCAGACCAAAAAAGTCCGCCCCTCAGCGAAAACTCTTAAGACCGCAAAATGCGGAATCGAGTACGGTGAGGTTACGCTCAAGCGATTTCTTCCTCAAACGGGGTGCACCATCGGTACGACCGGGATATGTCAGTGCGTCACCGCCAACGACCGGATAGGGAAACGGGCACGGAGGGCCGCACCCGGCCGATCCGCGACCGGCAGGGCCGAGCTCCAGCACTCTGTACGGTGGCGGAGTCTTGGCTGACTCATGCAATCAAAATCAACCCGCGTATGGCAAGCGGCGGCGTGGGCGAGGAATTCCTGCGCCTATCTGCCGGCAATAGAGGTTCGAGCTATCGGTCTTGCGTGGTCGGCAGTCGCCCTCCACGCTGCGCCGCAGAACTCAGGCGATAGGACTCACACTGCCGCTATCTACGGCACCGATGGAAGAATGTTCGTGTACACGAGGCATCAGCTTGCATTAGGAAATGCCATTTTGTTCAAGCCAGCGGCTTTGCGCAGCCAGAACTGCGTCGGCGCTTCGTCCAACGATGCTCTTGTATACGCCGGGCGCGGTGGCGCCTTCCAACGAAAGGGCGTTCAATCATTTTTAGTGATGACTCATCATCAATCATCGGTATTTGTTAATTACTCGCCGTTCACCGCATAGTAAAAAAAAGAAAACGGGCCCAGATCAAGCCCGAACGATGCGAGGAGGCAATGCATAAAACAGATTCAAAGGCACGGCGTCGCCGCCCCGGGGACGTTCCTGTACTCAACGTCGGCGAGCTCGTCAGCCGCTATCTGCGCCTGTACGGTCAACAGGAGGCGGTGCGCACCTCGTCCACCTCGATCCGCGGCGCAGAACTCGACCGGCGCTCGAACAGGTTGGCCAATGTGCTCTCTGGGTTGGGGTTCACACGCGGCGACCGGATCGGCGTGTACCTGCCCAATCGCCTCGAAGTCGTGGAACTGGAAATCGCCTGCTACAAGGGGGCGTTCGCCAAAACGCCAATCAATTCGCGACTGTCGCCGCTCGAAGTCGCGCAGGTGCTCGCCAACAGCGGCGCCACCATGGTGTTGACCACCAGGGAGCGCGCGGACTCGTTCATGAATCTGGTGCAGGGTGAGAAGCCGCGCCTGCTGCTGGTCGATGCGCCCGATTCCGAGCCGCAGTCCTATGAGGCGCTGCTCGCGAAGGCATCGGACCGCCTTGTTCCGGCCAAGGTCTACCGCGACGATCTGGCGGTCCTGCATTACACCTCCGGCTCGTCGGGCGTACTCAAGGCGGCGATGCAGACCTTCGGCAACCGGCTCGCATTGTGGCGCAAGTTCCGCATTCGCAACGCCGACGAAAGCCAAGGAGACATACTCGGCCTGGTGGGCCCGATCACGCATGCTTCGGGCATGAGTCTGGCCCCTGCATTTTGTGCGGGGACGACAGTTCGTTTGTTCGAAAAATTCGAGGCCGAGAGCTTTCTCGAGACGATGCGCAAGGAACGCGTAACCCACACGTTTCTCGTGCCCACCATGATCAATATGCTGCTCGCCGCCGTCGGCAGCTCGCGCCCGGCGTTGCCCGATCTCAAACGCCTGGGCTATGGCGCCGCACCGATGGCGCCGGCGCGCATTCTGGAAGCGATGGACGTGTTCGGTCCGGTGCTCGCCCAGGGTTACGGTGCAGGCGAAACGACTTCCGGCGTGTGCGCACTTACCGCGGCAGACCACATCGAGGCGCGAGCGCGCCATCCGGAACGGCTCGCGTCCTGCGGGCGCCCTTATGGCGAAACCCTGGTTGAAGTGATCGACGAACGCGGCAAGGTAGTCAGCCATGGCGAGATCGGCGAGATCGTGGTGAGTGGCGACGATGTATTCGCAGGTTATTGGAACGCGCCGGAACTGACCGCCGAAGTGCTGAAAAAGGGCCGCTATCACACCGGCGATCTCGCCAAAGTGGATGAAGACGGATTCATCTACATCGTGGACCGCAAGAAAGACATGGTCATCAGCGGCGGTTTCAACGTCTACCCGACGGAAGTCGAGACCGTGCTTTATCAGCATCCTGCAATCGCTGCGGCCTGTGTGTTCTCGGTACCCGACGACAAATGGGGCGAAGTAGTAGGGGCGCATCTGATATTGAAGAACGGCGCGCAAGTGAATGCACAGGACATCGACGCGTTTTGCGCAGAACGCCTGGGCGGTTTCAAGAGGCCGAGATTGATCAAATTCGTCGACAAGCTTCCGACGAGTCCGAATGGCAAGATCGTGCGTAAAGCCGTGCAGGCGGAGTATTGGGCCGGCCGCGAACGCAAAGTCAATTGAGGCGGAATGGCTATGACTGAACAGGCATTTATGCAGGTCAGAGACATGACGGGCCCGTTCGAGGGCTCCGACCGGGCGCGCGAGATCATCGACCGGCTCGGCGCGTATTTTCGCGACGAACTGATTCCGCTCGCCGAAGAGCATGGGGTGACGCACGAGGGAGGCGCGGAGCGCGCGCTGCTGCGGCAGGTATGGAAGCGCTCGAACGAACTCGGTTTCTACGGCATGACGCTGCCGCGCGAGATGGGCGGCGCCGGCTTGTCGCTGGTCGATCATGTGCTGGTCAAGGAATACATCTACTCCGTCGGCTGCCCACTGGCGCCGCACGTATTCGGTGAGCTGAGCGGCCCGCCCCGGATAGGAGCCTTGGTTCGCTACGCGACGCCCGACCATTTCGAGCGCTTCATTCACCCGGTCGCGCGGGCCGAGAAGTCGATCTGTTTCGCCATCACCGAAACCGAAGCCGGCTCCGACGCGGGCGCGCTGCAGACCAAGGCGGTAAGGGACGGCGACACCTATGTGCTGAACGGCCGCAAACGATACATTTCCGGCTCGCCGTTCGCGGACCTCGCGCTGATCATGGCTTCGACCAGCCTGGATCCGGAGGTGCGCGAGGTCACCGCGTTCGTCGTCGAGGCCAACCGTCCCGGATACCGACTTCAGGCGGATTACAAGACCCTGGCCGGCCAGTCGTCCACCGCCGACATCTTCCTGGAAGACTGCCGTATTCCCGTGACCAATCAGATCGGTGAACTCGGCCGCGGTTTGTCGCTTGCACTGGGCCGCATCACGGTGAACCGCCTGCTGCACACGCCGGCGATGCTCGGCCTTGCTTCGCTGGCGATGGAAGATGCGCGCGCGCACGCGATGAAGCGCCGGCAATTCGGGAAATCCATAGGCTCGTTCCAGGCGATCCAGCACATGCTCGCGGATATGGCGACTGAACTTACTGCGGCACGGGCGTTGATGCTGAGCGTGGCGCGCTCGCTGGATGCCGGTGCTGACGGGCGGGCAGTCGCCTCGATGGCGAAGTTGTTCTGTTCCGAGACAGCGTTCCGTATTGCGGATCGCGCGGTGCAGATTCACGGCGGTGAAGGCATTATCCAGGGCACGCGCGTGGAATGGCTGTTCAGAATGTTGCGCATGTATCGGGTCCTGACAGGGACCAGCGAGATTCAGCGCAACACTATTGCAAAAGCATTATTGTGAGAGGAGGACGCAACATGAGACTAGTAATAGCACTTGCCGCTGCACTTACGCTGCTCACCACGCCGGCGATGGCGCAATGGAAGCCCAGCGGGCCGATTAAGATGATGATTTCGTTCAGCCCCGGCGGCACGGCTGACACGCTTGCGCGGTTGATCGGCGAGGAGATGGAAGCGCGTGCTGGCTGGAAGGTCATTCCCGAGACCGTTGCGGGCAAAGGCGGCAACGTGCTCGCCGCGAAACTCAAAAACGAACCGGCGGACGGTACTTCGATAGGCCTTATAACCGACCAAATAGGCTACGCCGTGCTTGCAGAAAAGGATCCTGGCTTCGCGCCGGGCGATTTCGCCTATTTGACCACGGTCGCCGGCACGCAGACCGGATTGGTGGCAAAAGCTTCAAAAGGGTGGAAAACGCTGGCTGACGTGGTCAAGGACGCGAAAGGGGGCAAGAAGCTCGTCGTTGGAGCGCTGTCTCCCATGTATGCGGATGCTCTCTATCTGCTGGGGAAACACCTCAAAGTGAATTTCAACATCGTGAACTTCAAAGGCGGCAATAGTGTGCAGAACGCCATCCTTGCGGGCGATATCGACATGGGATTCCTTGCAGGTGTTCAGCGTCGCGGGGTAGAAAGCGGCACCTTGGTCAACATCGTATCGGGCGAGCGCTCACGGCTCAAGATGACACCCGACGCACCGACCCTCAGTGAGAGCGGGTTTCCTGTGGATCTGGGCGCCCGTTTCCTGTTCGCCGCACCGAAGGCGCTGAAGCCGGAGGCCAAGCAAGCGCTGACCAAGCTGATCGTCGATATCGTGCAGGATCCGAAATCGAAGGCGCACGGCTTCATCACCAAGAGCCTCGGCGACCCGGTTGTGATCCAGGGCGCCGACCTGGACAAGCTTATTGCGGATTCTTTTGCACAGGCCAAAATGCTTCTGAGCAAGGAAGGCGCAAATTGATCGCAAGCTGCGACAGTGACGCGTTCGCGCGACGCGAACCGGCGGCTGCCAATTGGAGCGAGCACGCGGGATGAGCGCACGCTCGTGGAATCTGGCGCTCGGACTGGTCTGCGTCGCGTTTGCGCTGCTGGCCGTGTTTGTCTGGATTCCGCACGACGTCAGCTCAGGTGTGATCGTGCAGGAACGCGGGCAGACCAACGTCGGCGATGCGATGGCGCCCACGGCATGGTGTTACGCTCTTGGTGCGCTGGGCCTGCTGCTGGTGCTGACTTCGTGGCGATCCAGGCCGGCTGCGAAGAGCGCTGTCGCATCGGGTCCGAGGATCACCGCGGCGAACGTCCGCTTTCTCGCGCTCCTGATCTTTATGCTGGTCGTGTCGCTGGTATTGATGCGCTATGCCGGTCCGGTATTGGTGGCGCTATTGCACGCGCTGGGCGCAAATGTGACCGACTATCGCAGCTTGCGCGATGCCATTCCGTGGAAATACCTGGGCTTTGTGATCGGCGGCACGACCCTGGTCGCCGGACTATTGGCTCTGATTGAAGGAAGGATAAGAACAAGGCAAATCCTGTTGGCGTTGATCGCTGTCATCGTGATCGCGTTAATCGTCGATCTGCCGTTCAAGCATCTGCCGCTGCCGCCGAACAACGAACTGTAGATCGATTGCGCTAGGAGGAGGAAGCATGACGTTGTCGTTGTACGACTACGTGTCGATCGGCCT
Organism: Burkholderiales bacterium; assembly: GCA_014860355.1. Classification (GTDB taxonomy): domain Bacteria; phylum Pseudomonadota; class Gammaproteobacteria; order Burkholderiales; family SG8-39; genus 2-12-FULL-64-23. Next base: position 37,438 of record JACZJV010000009.1, read on the forward strand.
GCAGGCAGTGTTCACCGCGCATCCGGCTTTTCATGTACTCGGGGTGCCGATAAGCATGGCGGTCGTCATGCTCGTGGCGGGACTGTTGACCGGCCTCATTGTCGGCGCGATTCCGGCGCTATCCGGGCCGTTCGCGATGGCGGTAGCGCTGCCGATACTGATTTCGACCTTCGGATTCAGTGCGGCGGCATTGCTTCCGACGCTCGCATTCCTGCTGGGCGTCATGAAGGCGGCGACCTTGGGCGGCTCGGTTCCGGCCATCCTGTTCAATACGCCGGGTACGCCTGACGCGTACCTGACCACGTTCGACGGCTATCCGATGGCGCGCAACGGCCAGGCCGGCAAGGCACTGCGCGTCGCACAGTTCGCCTGCGTCAGCGGCGACACGATGTCGGATATGGTGTTGATTACCACCGCGCCGTTTCTCGCAGTCTTCGTCGAACGCTACATGGGCTTCCCGGAAAAAGGCGCACTGATCATCTTGTCCATGGCTTTCATTGGGGCCGCGGTTGGAGCATCGGCGATCAAGGGCCTGATATCCGCGGTCTTCGGCCTGTTCCTCGCGTCGATCGGCCGCGGCGATGACCAGACGCCGCGCTTGACGTTCGGCATACCGGACTTGGCAAACGGTTTTTCCGTAACGGTCGCAGTTGTCGGCGTGCTGATATTGGGAGAGGTCTACCAAGCGATCGAAGATCTTGCGCACCAGCACCGCAGCAAGACCAGCCCGAGTCCGGTAGTCGACCGTGGCGATCAGAAATTGCACTGGCACGAGCGCCTGGCCTTGATGCCCATCATCGGCCGATCGGGACTGATCGGAATCACCGTCGGGGCACTGCCCGGCATCGGTTCCACACTGGCGGCCACGCTGGGCTACGCGATTCAGAAACGGCGCCATAAGGGAGCCGTTCCCATGGGGCAGGGTGCTCCGGAAGGCATCGCAGCGACCGAAGCGGCCAGCGCGGCGGTCTCCGGCGCCAATCTTATTCCGGTGCTGAGCCTGGGAATTCCCGGCAATGTTGCGGCGGTCTTCATCCTGATCGCGATCGATACCATCGGCGGCCTGAATCCAGGGCCTTCTGTGTTTACCTTGAATCAGCATGAGTTGAACCCCGAGTTGGTAATGGTGATCGGTGTGTTCGTGATCATGATGCTCGGCAACGCGATTAACTGGACCTTGGGATCCATGCTCATGCGGCGTCTCGGGGTGCTGCAGCACATTCCACCCCGGATCATGATGCCGCTGGTGCTCGTCATAACCGTCGCCGCCATCTACCTGCAGGAAGGGAAAATGACTTCCATCTATTTCGCGCTCGGGTTCGGCGTAATCGGCTACCTCATGCGCAAGATGCAGATGTCGGGTCTGCCGTTCGTGATTGCCTACATCCTCGCGGACGATCTCGAGCGCTTGCTGCGGCAGGGCTTTTCAGCCTCCGGAGCCGATCCGTGGTTCCTGTTTTCGAGTCCGCTCGCAGTCGCGTTCCTGCTTGCCTCCGTCGTCGTCGCGTTCACCATGAGCCGCAACCCGATCGGCAAGACCATAATCAAGAACGCTGATCCCGAGTAGGGCACGGATTGGAACTGGCGCGATCGCGCCAAGCGCGGTCGGGCGGCTGTTTGTCAGAATGGTGCGGCAGAACCTGCGCTGAGCTACGCGATGATTGCTGGTCCCGCGCCTATAGAGTCAGAGTGGCGCGCCGATTTTTGTGGAGGGATGATCATGTCGTTTAAGGAATTTCGGCCGCTCGACGGCGTGCGGGTTTTGGACTTCTCGCTTTATTTGCCCGGCCCGTATTGCACCTCGATCCTTGCCGGTTTCGGTGCCGAGGTGATCAAGGTCGAACCACCTGGCGGAGATCCGGTGCGCCGCAGGGCGACCATGTTTGGCATCGTCAATCGCGGCAAGAAATCCATATGCGTTGATTTACGCGACGACGCAAAGCGCCGCGCGTTGATTGCACTCGCTGCGAAATCGCAAGTTCTGGTCGAAGGCTTCCGCCCGGGCGTGCTCGAGCGCGCCGGTCTCGGGCCGACGGGGCTGCTGCAGCTAAACCCGTCGCTGGTGATCGCCTCGATCTCTGGCTTCGGATGGAGCGGCCCCTACCGCGAGCGCGCCGCCCACGATTTGAATTTGCTTGCACTATCGGGCTACTTTTCTGTGCCATCGCAGCTGAAGCATCGCCCGTCCCGGCCGCAGGTCAGGCTGGCTGATCTGGTTGCCGGACAGACTGCGGCGATCGCCATATCCATGGCCTTGCTTCATACGAAACAAACAGGGCGCGGCTGTCACGTGGATGCGTCGATTTTCGACGCCATGGTTGGGTGGACCGCGCCGACGATGCTGTCTGCGGACGGGGAGATCGACCCCGTGCGCCTGCCGCACGTAATGGCCGACAGCGACATGTATCTGACTGCCGACGGCGCTTGGCTCGCCTTTGGGACGCTGGAAGACAAGTTCTGGTTGAACTTTGTCAATGCGGTGGCTGAGGTTGCGCCTGAACTGGCCGATCCGCGCTTCGCGACGCGGATTGGACGAGATCGCCACAAGCGGGCGTTGGCGGATTTGCTTGAAGCTACGCTCGCCCGGCACCCGCTGGCATTCTGGACTCGACGATTGCAGGGCGTGGACACGGCCGTCGCGCCCGCTTACGACACGGCAGAAGCGCTGAGCGACGCGCATTTGCGCGCGCGTGGATTCGTGCGCGAAGACGCGGAGGGCGGTCCGGAGGTGAAGTTTCCGGTAAATTTTGGCGGGTATAGCTTGCCTGGCCTTGGTCCCGCGCCTGCACTGGGCGCCGACAACGATTTGTTGAATGCGCACTTAGCTACCGGCCAATGAATTATTTGGCAACGAATAGAGATTGACTGCTTCAACGGCGTTAGATTGCAGTTCAGCCCCGCGCCATGGCGCAGGAACAATTCATAAGCGAGATAAGACATGATCCGAGACAGGACGCGCCTGGAAGCGCTGATTGCCACGGTGCGCCATTTCGTCGGCGAAGTTGCCATTCCGAAGGAGCGCTGCGGATGATGCCGCGTGATTCCAAATCGCGTTCTACGCGAAAACAATCAGTGAATCTATAATGGTCCCCCAAGCAATTACGCTTGCTGGAGCCGAAAGCATGGCCAGTCGTCCGCTGGATCTTCGGAGCTTGCGCTATTTCGTGGCCGTGGTCGAGGCGGAGAGCATCACGCGCGCGACCAAGGCGTTGTATATTGCGCAGCCGGCGCTCACGGCGCAGATAAAGAACCTCGAGGCCGACCTTGGGGTGAAGCTGCTCGAGCGTTCGCACGCCGGAATCAAGCCCACGGCCGCCGGCATGCAACTGTATTCGGAGGCGGTGCGCTTGCTCGCGGCTGCGGATGCGTTGCGTACTCGCATTGGCAATCCGTCCGGAGAGCCGGAGGGCCAGGTTACGATCGCTTTTCCAACGCTGTTGGCAGGAACGCTGCTCGGCGAACTGGTGATTGCGGTGACTAGACGCCATGCCAAGATCCGCCTTTTCGTGATCGACGGCTTCAGCCTCGCAATTCAGAATGCCGTGCAGGATGGGCGCGCAGATTTCGGGCTGCTGGTGAATCCCCCGACAAACGCCGGGATGAGGGTGCATCGCGTGGTGGTGGAGTCGATGTACTTTGTCGGCCGTGATCACGACGGTTCGGTGCGTCGCCTGCTGCGGACCCCGAGTGCGCGAAAGGCGCGTCGGGGAGGCCCGGATGCCGATCCGACCATACGCTTTTCGCACGCGGCGGCACAACCCCTGATCATGCAATCGCGCCCCTATAGTATTCGGCGCCAGGCCGAAGAGGCGGCGATGGCGAAGGGGATCCGCCTGAATGTCGTGCAGGAGCATGATTCCGGGAACGTAATCGGTGCGCTCAGCAGGGTAGGTGCCGGATTCACGTTCGCACCAGCATGTTCGGCACCGGAACTGGTCAACAAACCGTCCGAAATCCGCGCGCGCATTGTTGAGCCCGAGTTTTCGCGTACCTATGCGGTGTGCTGGCTAGCTGGCCGGCAACTTTCCGATGCCGCACGGGCCGTCATCAAGGTTTTGCGCTCCGAACTGCGTTCCACCATAGGCGAAGGGCGCTGGTCGGCGCGGCTCGTGGATCAGACCGACGATCAAATCGACTGACCTCGGTCCGAACATGGAAGGCGCTACCGGGGGGTACCCCTGCAAAGGCAGGGGATACGCGAGGATTGCGCTACGTCTTCCTGTTATAGAAATAGAGAAAGCTCTCCGGACCTCTAGGCGATGAAGACCAGCTACTTGCGGTAGATCTGCCATCAAAATTCATACCGCGAACGAGTGCTCATCGGCCATCGCCGCTGTTCATCAAATGAAGTTCCATCGGCCGGTCTACACCGGTGACGCGACATTGACCTGAGCACCGCCGCGTAGTCGTCAGTATTGGCGAACTACCCGACCCATTTCGTGAAGTTGTCGAAGCCGTTGTCCGATACCCAGTCGTAGATTTTGCAGAAACGGTCAAGCTTGAAACCTTGACCGCGGTACGGCTGCGGCACGGCCACCTCGGTACGGTATGACGCGGATCCATCTATTTTGTCGTATGCGACCCATTTGTCATTCTTGTGCTCCCAGATGGTGGCTGTTAGGCCGGATTCGGAGAACGTAACCCCGACGTACTCAAGCGGGTTTTGGCCTTTTGTCTTTGTTGTTCCTTCCTTTGACTTTATCGAGTTGATGTGCACTCCGAAGATATGGTTCCCTCGCTTGAAGCTCTTCAACAGCTCGTAGCGTACCCAAGGCCGGAGGTAGGTTTCGCTCCCGATCAACAGACAGGTATTCGACGTTTGCTCTAGGCCCGAATTGATGAGGCGCTTGAGCGCCACGTCGCCTTGCTTTTGTGCAGATTCCCAAATGGATACATCGTAGTAACCACAGATTTCGCGGTCGGGCTTCGTCATCCAGTGGTTCCGAACGACGTTTGCACGGAAGTCGATTACATCTCTGTAATGGAAGCTGAAGAACACGCGCTTGGCCATGCAACTACCCCACTTTCCAGATCAATTGAGCCTAGGAACAGGTTTAAAGCCCCTATAGCTTCCAGTCCATCGTCGCAATGCCGTTGAGGAAGCGCGACTTCACCTGATAGAGGATTGAAGGGTCGGAAGCCGTCTTATTGCCGAGTGCAATAAGACTCTCAATCTCTTTCGAGTCATCGAGCTTATATAGTCCCTGCGATGTAGTCGCGTTGACCCGCAAAAATCTCGGGTCTCCGACCAACTGGCGAGCATGCTGAATAGCCGAGTCGACTTGAGCGTTCATCAGTAGATCGATCAGAGTTTTATTCCACCCTGCGATTCCAGCGTTGGCAAGCATCTTCACCGTAAACGGTTCGTCGGTGGTGCCAATGCTCAGCACATCGATTCGATCCAACGGAACGTTCAGATAGCAGACCGCTTCGACAATGCCTGCCATAACGGGACAATTGGCCCATACTCCACCGTCGAAATATGACGGGTTGGCGATCATGTTCTTAACTCTGGCGGCGGAAAAGTAGGTCGGAGCCGATGCGGTCGCAAGAGCCACTTCAGCTGCGCACGTCCCCGCATCCGCTGTCAGCAATTCGTTATGCGGAGTTCTAAAGGTATGGCACGCACCGCTACCTGCATCGTATGCTGGTATGACAAGACGACAGATCGAATTACCCAATGTTTTTTGTTTACCATCTGGGAAATATGCCGCCTCGATCTCCTCTAGCAATATCTCCTGCGAGTGCTTTGGTCTGAAGAAGTGACGAAGCTCACGGCGCAGTTTTCCAAGCAACCGAGTAACGGGGAAGATCACTGGGCCTCGCTCGCGATAAAACTTGAGCATTTGAAGGGGGGTCAGCCCCATTCCAAGGCCAACCGCGAGTATCCCTCCGGTGGATGTTCCAGCAATCAGATCGAAATGCCGTCCCACCGACTCGCCGATCGCTTCCTCCAATGTTGCCAGCACAGAAGCAGTAAAGGCCCCCCTAATTCCTCCGCCGTCCAACGCTAATATACGGAAGGATATCCCGTCAGAGACTCGGCCATGAACGAGCGGCAGCCGGGTAAGCTGAGTACAAACGGTGTCGACGAGTGCTGAAACATCCTCTCGTGTTGCAATTGCTGCGTTGAAATCTTGATCTAGTCCATTTCGCAGGAAATTAATCAATTCAGGGTGATCGCGAACAAAGCCTTGCGCCGCCCCTCCCAGGCCGCCCAGGAGGAAACACGGAAGTCCGCGATCTATTGCGAGCCCTGCTTCAATTGGCACCCCGGCGCGTCCGGCAACTTCTTGCCACCAGCGCCCGCCAACGGCAACAAAGGCGTCGCAACGTTCGGACATCCAACGACGGAGTTCCGACAGACTTTCGTCTCGAGCGTTATCACCGGAGGACTCGGGCGTTTCGTAGACCATGCAGTGTTCGCGCCACTCCTGGATCGGCACGGCGTCGGGGGTCTTCGACCAATAACGGGAAACAGCTAGTGTGAGACAGTCTTTGCGGCCCTCAGCCCTAATAAACCTATCTGCCTCAGCCAATAAGGTTGGAGTAAAGCTAGGATGGCTGCCGTGAAGAATATGCCCTCCGCTGCGAAACACTAACGCGGCGAATTGCGCGACGAAAGCAAGGATGGATTCTCGCTGCGCCTCCGTGGCGTCCGGAGGTACCGCCCCGGAAAGCCAAATTCGAACGCCATGCAGTGATCCTGTCATCGGTCATTACCCCAACTTGGGAGGTTGCACACTACGACCGTTCGGATAGCGGCGATAGGCATGATGCAGCGCTATCCAGGGAGAGTAAGGATCCAGTTCTTGCGGTTCAAGACAGCAGTTTCTTGAGGTTTTCCCAGTTCCATGCGTACAGTCGCCCAGCGTCCGGCACGGGTGTGTAATTGCCATCCTTGTAGCCAATGACCTGCACGATCTTTACCCCAGCATTGCGTGCCATTGCTATTTCCTTCAAGACGCCAGACGCTTTGTGGGTCTTCACGCCTACCATTACCAAGACAATTTCAGAACGGGCGATTGCCGCCGCCGCTTTCTTCTCCCAGTCCTTCTCGGGTGCGGCTTCCTTCAACGAGTGGTCGATAACCTCAAAGGGCGAATCCTCGTGCTTCGATTGCCCGATGACGAAGTCCTTAAGCACGCGATCGTTGTCAAAGTCAAAGCTGACGAACACACGTTTTTTTGCCATTGATTTCTCCCTGAAAAAATGACCTCACAACAGTTTCCACAATGCCGCCGAGATTTGCACCGCCTGCGCCGGGCACGACGGCATGTCCAACAGCATCCCCGATACCAGCCGCTATAATTTCGCCTGAAGAAACCTGTCCGCGATGAACTGCGCAGTAGTCACCTTTAGTGACATTGTTAAGGCAACGTCGACCGGTCTTAGTAACCGCCTAATATCTACGCATGGTCGATGGCTAAGGAAGGCTGGCAAACGGTGCGGGCTGGCCGTAAACGCCATCGTTCATACCCTAGCGGTAGAAATATCGCGCAAGAACCGGCCACCTTGTACACTAGCGGCCTCGAAGAGGGCCAGACCTCGTCCACCGTCTGTCTCGCTAATCTGCCGATACAACTTTAGATATTCACTGCCATATGTGCCGCTACTGTCGCTGGTGGCAATGATGATTATTGAGTCGGCTCCCTTTTTGCCGTCGGCATAGCCTACTTCCCAAGGGCACCAGCGTGAGCCTTCCGAATTCGGTGTCGCGAGATATAGAAGCCAATCACAGGCCAAGATGCTTTTCTGCAACCATTCGGCCGTTTCTCGCGTCGGCCGCTCGTCCAGCGTGTTGTGCTCCCAATCGATGAAAAGCTCCCAGCCTTGCTCTGCCAATAGTGTCTGCAATCCTTTGGCGCGGGTACGGTCCAGGTGGCTGTGACTTAGGAACGCCGATCTTTGCGATTTTGCCAATGCTTCGTTAAGCGATTTGGCGAGACCTGTGCGTGAGGGCCGTTGTGCCGCGCGGTCAAGAGTGTCTAGCAAGATTGACATGCTATTAGGGAGAGCGTGCCTAGTGAGACGTTTTCACTGCCTAGCTGTTGGCTCACTGGCCAGCGTGACCGCCTTTAACGGTACAGCGTCCACGGTGCGCTGTACTGAGGCAGTATACCCATATGCATGTAAGGGTCAATATGATTTGCCGTATAGCGCACGTTTCGACTAGGAACCTTCTTATGCGCGGGCTGCTACGACCGTACGATTTGAGCAATTCTTAGAACCGATTCGGTCGGTTTCCAGTTACCGAAATCGAGTGCATCGTTTCGACGGCCTGCACCTCCGGAATGACCGCTCGACGGCCCAATGCTGACTCATTGCGCCTAGAATCCGGGCGTCCGCTTCGGCCGATAAGTGTGCATTCGAGCAATGCCGCGCAGCCCCAGAGTCTGGTCATATATAGAGCCCCATTTAACACCGATGAGCGGTCTTCCATGACGATCTAGTCGATTCTGGCTAAACTGTCTGCATGTGCGGCCGCTACGTTTCCCCGGAACAAGCTGCAATTGAGCGCCAATGGCACATTGGTCGCCACAACCAGCCGAACTTGTCTGAGCCATTCGCTGCGCGCTACAACGTCGCGCCACAACAGGGCAATCCGAAAAATTTCATCCCGGTGGTGCGGCAGTCGGACTCCGACGAGCTTGAACTCGTCCAGTTGCAGTGGTGGCTCCTGCCGTTCTGGTCCAAGGAGCCGAGGATCAAGTACAGCACCTTCAACGCCCGGATCGAGACCGTGGCCAAGGCGGCGAGCTTCCGGGATCCGCTGAAGCGCCGGCGCTGCGTCATTCCGGCCCTGGGCTGGTACGAGTGGCAGGAGTTGCCGTCAGGCAAGCTGCCCTGGTACTTGCACAGCGCCAAAGGCGAACTCCTGGCGTTTGCCGGAGTGTGGGACCGGTGGCAGGGCACGGACGGGGCGATCGAGTCCTGCTCGATCATAGTGGGTCCTGCCAATAGCGCATTCGGAAAGATTCATGATCGCATGCCATTCGTGATTCCGCCGGACAGGGCAGGGCCGTGGCTTGATCGCGACCAGACCGATGCCGATAAGGCAATGGAACTACTACTGCCGAATCCTGACGACGCAATTGCCTTTCACCGCGTGAGCACCCGTGTCAGCAACGCACGCAACCAGGGCGCGGATTTGATCGACGCCGTCTAGGCTTGTATCGGAGGCGGCAAATTCTCTGGCGCTGGCGAGCATGGATTCGAGCAGGTCTAGGCAATGAAACGAACGCTGCAGCTTGCCGGAATCATACTGATCCTCCTCTTCGGGTTGATCTACGTTCAATACCGATCCGATTTCTCGGCAGCCCGCGAGGAATTGGCAGCGGGCAGCCAGATCGCCAATACAGTGTGCGGACCGCTCGAGTACGCTGTTGCCGGTTCGGGTCCCGCAGTTCTGGTCATACACGGCGCCGGCGGCGGCTACTCGCAGGTCGCGGCGATCACCGAGTCGCTCGCGGCTTCGGGTTTCAAGGCGATCGCGATGTCGCGCTTCGGCTACCTCCGCACGCCCCTGCCGACAGACGCGTCCCCGGCCGCGCAGGCTGACGCCCACGCCTGCCTTCTGGATATCCTGGGTATATCAAAGGCTTCCGCCATAGGACTGTCGGCCGGTGCGCCCTCGGCCATCCAGTATTGCCTGCGCCATCCGGGGCGCTGTTCGGCCTTGGTCCTGCTCGTGCCGGCCATCTCCGTACCAGGACGCGGCGTTAGCGAGACGACTCCACCGTCGCCGTTCTGGCAGTTCGTATTCGACTACGTGCTCAGGTCGGACTTCGTGATCTGGGGCGTGACGCGGTTCTGGCCGGAGATGCTGGTTGAAACTGTGCTGGCCACTCCCTTGGAACAGTTTCGTCGCGCGAGCCCGGCGGAGCGAGCGCGCGGTCTCAGCGTGATCCGGGATATTTTTCCGGTGAGCCTCAAGACGAACGGTTTGAAAAACGACGCGCTCGTTACGACGGTTTCGATCGCCCGCGGCCTAGCTCGGATAACGGCCCCGACGCTGGCGATCAGCGCGAAGGACGACCTGTACCGTACGGATGGCGGCGCCAAATATGTTGCAGAGCAGATTCCGGGCGCGCGCCTAGTCTTGTATTCCACGGGCGGACACGCTTGGCTGGGACATGATGCCGAGGTCCGTGACGAGCTGGTGCGCTTCCTTCGAGGATCGACTGCGCCTCGATAACGACGGGCAGCTTTCGGACCCGCGTTAGCGGTGCTGACAGCCGCGGCAGCCACGTCCGCAGGGCTACCTACCGATCATCTCAGCGGCCTACGTAGACTCCGACTATTTGACTGCGAAAATGCCCGAGTTCCAGGCTGATCGTGAGCCGCGCCTCCTGGTCGATCGCCCTCTGCGCCGGTGTCAAATCCTTAGAGCGCGGCCCGCCGGCGGCCGGCGCCGCCCAGCCGGTGAGTTCCCGGTAGCGCGTCTGCGCGTACTGGTGGCGGTGTCCGTGCATGCGGTGGATGCCGGCTTTTTCACACTGGTATTCGAAGCGCCGGAGCTGCTCCACGTAGCGCTTGTCGGCCGGAATGAGGCTGCCCCTGCCGGCCAGGCGCTTCGCCTCGTCGAGCACCCGGCGCTGCGCCTCGTTGCGGATCGGAATATCCCGCGCGCGGCCACCCTTGGTCCAGGTGTCTTTCAACACAAGCCTGTCCCCGCGATCCGCCCAACCGGGCCGGATCTTGATCGATTCTGCGCGCCGCAGTCCGAACGCCGCCTGTAGCTGCAGCGCCATCCGCGTGTACGGGTCGCTGAGCCTCGACAGGTCGCCGCTGGTCAGTTCGCGCGCCTTGCTGACGTTGCTGACGTATTGGCGCTTGCCGATACCGTAATGCACGTTGTCGCAGGCGACGACTTTTTGCTTGTCGATCTTCTCCGCCCACCATCGAAGCTCCGCCATGCGATTCTTGATCGTACCGGCAACCAGACCCTCCGCCTGCCAGCGCCCGACCAATCGCTCGACGTGCTTTGACTTCAGGCTGGCTGCTACCATGTGCCGATAGCCCAGCTCGTGGAGCTGGTTGGCGATCAGGGCGAGCACGCGTTCGCGGTCGCGCTGCGTGGCAAAGCTGCCGTCGCGATTACGATGGCAGAGCTGTTTCAGCTCGAAGTTCAGATTCCGCATTTCTTCCTCTCCAGGTTTTGGCCGTTTCTTCCTTTCCTCCTTTTTCCCTTTCGTTGCCCTTTCGGTTCTGCCCTTTACGTTGCTGCTGGTGTGTGAAGCCGGTCAGCTCAGTGTTTCTGTCCGTCCCGTACGCTCGGCGTATCGGGATCTACTAGGGACTCGGGACACCACTCCCGTTTCGTGCCGTTTGCTTTGCTTCTTGCCGCCGCGGCACGCGGCATTGGCGTCGATGGCGCTTCCTGTGGGAAGCCGATTCATCGAGGAGCCGTTGACCCAGGGCTCGAAGGGGCGCTTCTCCAGCGCGGCATTGCACAGAGCCCGCGGGGAGCGGGCATGAGGGCGGACCGCATTGCGCGGTCCAAGAAGACGACGGGTCAGGGACCCCGTCACGTGGGCTTGTAACTTGCGCCAGCCACCGATAAGTCCTTGATGGCTGGGGCATCGTGCGCATCGTCACTACCGGCTGGCGCCGGGTAGTAACGATGCGATTGGCGCAGAGGTACTGCCGCAGTTACGCGGCAATTTATTGGTGCAGCGATCGAAGCGGCTCGTGCCGCCGCGATCCGCCGGAGTCAGGCTGCCCCGTGTACGTCACACGCAGACGCGCCTGGCGCAGACCATCGCAGGTTGAAACAGGTGTTGCCGCTGGGGCAGTGGAGCAGGGCCCATCCGCACGCGAATGCGCTGAGCCCTGATCGGGACCGTGCTGCCTATCGGCGGAGCCGCGCCATGACTGCGGCCCGCGATGGTTTGCTGGACGCTGTTCGGACCTGGATGTCCGAACCTTGACTGCAGGCTTAACTTGTATCTCCTAGCCTTGCGGCTGCCGGTTTTCAGGAGATGAGACCGGCTTTGGCGCTCGACGTCGCGAGCAAGGGCGATGCGATTACGGGCATCAACCGGGCTGACGCAGCCAGCGTAAATCGACGTTCATTATCCTGCGATCCTGCAATGGATGCCAAAACCAACTTGCGCTGCGCATCGATTGCGGATCCAACGATTGGACCATCAAACCAAGGCGCAAGTTCCGCAGTCACGGGGACGCGGCTGTTTGCAGTGCTAACGCGCTTGTTAGGGAGGAGTTGACGCGGGCGGCTTACCCACCGCCGCGCGTTCCGTGCGTGAGAGGCGCCTCCACGCGCGAGCGTGGATAAGGCCCACTCTGGCCACGTCAGGTTTTCGGTGTGCGCGCCGCAAGATCGATCGCCGGCTCAAGCGCAGAGCGGATTCGGTTGACCACATCGGCAAGCGGAATCATCGCGAGATCATTCTTTCTCACGAACGCTGCCCATAGGGCTTGTCTCGACGGATCGGCTGCAAATCCACCGGATAGGCCCATCGGCAATGCCGTGGGCACGGACATGCCGCGCCGCGTGAGGGTCGCGGAGATTGCCTGGGCGCGGGTATTCATTTTATTAGCTGCCAGCGCTACGGCCGCAGACCGATGCTCAGCGTCCCTGCTGTTGTCGAACGTTGAGAGATTTCCATTCCAACAGTGGATGCCGCTGAATTTTCGCGGCCCAGGCTGCATCCGCTGTCAGGAGCGACGGAACGATCTCGCCGTGGTCCAGCAGCCGATCCAGAAACGCGCGCTCTGCGTCGGACATGGGTAGTACGGCGCCGAGAGCGCTGCGGCACTCATCGACCAAACGCCGCGCCCAGGTGTCGGCTTGCCCGATTCCGCGTGCGTAGTCATTGCGAAACGTGGGTAGCAACTGGTTCTTCAGTTCGTTGGGATCGAAATTGACATCGTCCACCGAGACCGTGCGCCAGTCCCTGCGGTTCATCGCGCCGTAGAGCACGAAAGCGGCACGCAGGCGATCGCGATCCAGATTGTGTCGGGTGAGCAGCTGATGCGCGTCGAACAGGTCGCGGCTTGCCCGGCGTGCCAGCAACGCTGCGAGTTTGCCGGCCGCAAGCTCATGCAAATCCAGCACCGGAATTTCGCGGGCCTGGTAGGAACCCAGCATTCTGGAGTCCTGCTTGGCGATGTCCCAGAGCGGAATCCGGAACATGAAATTCAGATCGAGTTCCAGATTACCGCCTTGCCCGAGCGCGCTTTCGTAGCGCAGGCGCCATTTGCCGCCGGCGTGATCATCGGGTAGCCGCTGCAGCGCGTAGCCTTCACGGGCGCAGACCGCCTGAATGGCCTGCTCCACTTTGGGCCGTTCGGCGAGCATGGTCTCCCGGTCGATCGCGCCGATATAGTTGAGGTCGATGTCGACTGACAAGCGAGGCATGTCGAACACGAACAGGTTCAACGCCGTTCCGCCCTTGAGCGCCAGGCGTCCTTTGAGAAAGGGGTGGCTGCGGAGGCCTTCCAGAAGCGTGAGAAGTTGAATGACCTTTTCCAGCACCTCGGGGCGAAATCCGGTGGTCTCTGCCTCGAAGCGCAGTCTTTCTTGTGAGATCTTCATGCGACGTCAGCCCAGGATCGATCCAGGACCTCGGCGGGCACGATCAGGTTCCAGTTGGAGACGAGGCGGCCTCCGCGATGCCCGCGCTCAAGATAGTGCGGCTCGCGCGGCCGGCGCGCGCGCAGTCGACCGAGATGATGCTCGTCGACCATCAGCCGCTCTTTGTGCTGCTCGAGAAAGAAGCCGACCTTCGCGGCCGTGGTCGAGTTATCGAGCAGCAGGGCGTACTCGACGACAACGTCCAAGTCGAAAAACTCGATCGATTCCAGCGATCGCCATATTTCTTCCCAGCCGCCGGCCAGATCGGGTCGGTCAAATACATCGACCAGCGCGCGTTCCAGCGTTGTCACCCGCACAGTCAGGCCGGCCCGGTCCATCTCTTTTACACCGAACAGCGGTTTGTCCTTGACGGCGAGTTTCTTGGGAAACCGCACCGGCCGAAACCGATAGGATCGGAAGCTCAGCGGACGGGCAGCGCGGCTGGTCAGGTACTGCAACTCCTCGAAGATCGAGTGAGCTTTGCCATGGAATTCCAACGCGGTGTGATAAGCAAGTACCGCGTCATCGGTCATCTTTGCGGCCAGCAAGTAGGCGTCCACGGGGCAGGTGGCGGGGTCGGCGCCAGGCGGGACCACGCAGTAGAGTCCGCGCCGAACGCGCAGGATACGGCCGCGCTGCTGGTGGTAGGCCAGGAGCGCTTCACGGGTCTTTGGGCTGCGCACTTTGTCCGTCCGGAGGAAAGCGACGAGTTCCTCGTGCGTGAAGACAGGGTGCGTGGCGAAGAATCCTTGCAGCGTCATGCGAATCTACTTGACAAGAAATATCTATACCAATGGTAATACTAGGTGTGTTGATATATATAGTCAAGTAGCGCGGACGCGATAGTTGATAAAAACAGTCATTACACCTAACAATACGCTTGGTTCATGCGTGCATAGTCAAATCAATGCTCTGACAAGGGAAGTGGAGAATTGCCGCGCGCGCATCCATCAATCGCCGCCAGACCGGAGGAATCATTGCAGGGAAGAACAGCGTCAGATATCCGCCGGGCAATAGCGGCATCGATTCGATAAATTCCAGGTCATAGTTGGGCACGCCTGCGTCCAGGTGGTGATGAACGTGACGGGTGATGTTCAGCGTGAACGCGTTGGTCATGAAGCCGTTGCTATTCCAGGTCCGGAGCTAAGAATGATTCGCATCATATAGCTGCCGCGCGCCTGTGAAAACAAGCGGGCGCAGCACAGGAGAGGCCGACGCTTTTAGCAGCGTTGCATGCGAGGTGATCGGAACATCTCGCTCAAACCGCCTTCTGCGGGGCGGTTTTCCGACATTTCCTGTCATGCCCCTTTGTATTGAGAGTTCTAAGACTTTGCATTCGTACGCATTAGGCAGTACATTGCATTACCTCCCATTCCAAACACTTTACCGATGCCTCGCACCAAAGACGAAATACTTTCGATCCGAACTACTTCTGAGGTTAAGCGTCTCCTACGCTTAGCTGCGGATCGGGAACATCGATCCGTAGCCTCCATGATCGAGGTGATGGTTTTCGACTACGCGCAGCGCCACAAGTTGGACGCTGACAGCCCTGATTCCGTGCGCAAGCCAAAGAAGTAGTGCGCCCTCCGAAGACACATCCGGCGCACCTGGATCACCCGCGGTGGAATTGACCGCCTATCACGCCAAGTACTTCGCTCACGACCTCACGCGTCGTGCTGCGAGTGGAATGGATCGCCTGTCGATGGCGCTGTTTGATGCGGCCGTGGACCTTAACCCGCACCAGATCGAAGCCGCCCTTTTTGCTCTCCAATCGCCCCTCTCGAAGGGCGTGCTCCTGGCCGACGAGGTAGGGCTCGGAAAGACAATTGAAGCGGGGATCGTACTTTGTCAGTTCTGGGCGGAGCGCAAGCGCCGGTTGCTGGTGATCTGCCCGGCTTCCATCCGAAAGCAATGGGCTCTGGAACTCGAAGAGAAGTTCAACCTGCCTGCGCAGGTGCTCGACGCGAAGGCATATCGCGAAGCCAGGCGCAGCGGCCAAGCCCCGCTAGGTACGAAAGCCGTCGTCGTCATGTCGCACCACTATGCCAACAGTCTGCGCGAGGAACTCAAGGCCATAGCCTGGGACCTTGTCGTGATCGACGAAGCTCACAAGCTCCGCAATGCATATCGGCCGAGCAACAAAGTCGGGCAGGGCATCCGCTGGGCAACCGAGGACTGCCGAAAGCTGCTCCTTACCGCGACGCCGCTGCAGAACTCGCTGCTTGAGCTATACGGCCTCTCGACGCTCATCGACGAGCGCCTCTTCGGCGATGCCAACTCCTTCCGGTCGCAGTACGCAGGCGCAGGCAGCAATCTGGAGGCCCTGAGGCAGCGTGTCGCAGTTTTTTGCAAGCGCACCCTTCGCAACCAGGTAACGGAGTACATCCGATACACCGAGCGGCGCCCGATCACGCGGCCATTCAAGCCCACGGACGACGAGCATGCGCTCTATGAGGCGGTGTCTGGCTTCCTTCAACGGGAAAACAGCTACGCACTTCCCCAGCGCCAACGGCATCTGACGGCCTTGATCCTGCGGAAGCTGCTTGCCTCGTCGTCGCAGGCTATCGCTGCTACCCTCGACACGTTGCGGGTGAGGCTGGAGAATCTACGCGACGAGAAGGCGCGGAGCGATCCCGAGTTTGCCGAGCAGCTGATCGAGGCCGAGGAGATCGAGGATGAGTTGCTCGATGAGATCCTCGCGGAGGACGAGAACGCTGAGCAGCCCGAGGCAGCTCCGGTCGTCATCGACAGGCATCGGCTGCGCGAAGAGATCGACATCCTGCAGCGACTTGCCACTTGGGCGCGCGGCATCGGTATCGACACCAAGACACAGACACTGCTGAAAGCGCTGGAAATTGGATTCGTGCAGATGGCGACGACAGGCGCTGCGCGCAAGGCTCTGATCTTCACCGAGTCACGACGGACCCAGGAGTATCTGAAGGACTTCCTCGAATCGCATGGCTACCGGGGGAAGGTCGTTCTCTTTAACGGTACCAACGGCGGGACAGAGGCCACCGGGATCTACGAGCGCTGGGTAGAGCAGCATCGCGACACCGGCCGTGCCTCAGGCTCGCGCGCGGTGGACGTACGCACGGCGCTCATCGAGCACTTCCGGGACGAGGCGACCATCCTACTCGCCACCGAGGCGGCAGCGGAAGGCATCAACCTGCAGTTTTGCTCGCTGGTCGTGAACTACGACCTGCCATGGAACCCGCAGCGCATAGAGCAGCGCATCGGCCGGTGCCACCGCTACGGACAGAAGCATGACGTGGTCGTAATCAACTTCCTGAACGAACGCAACGAAGCCGACCGCCGCGTCCTGGAGCTTCTGACCGAGAAGTTCAGTCTCTTTAGCGGCGTCTTCGGCGCCTCGGACGAGGTACTCGGCAGCATCGAGTCAGGCGTCGATTTCGAGAAGCGAATCCTGGCCATCTACCAAGAATGTCGGACGACCGAAGAGATCGACGCCGCCTTCCGCACGTTGCAGGCGGAGATGGACGAACAGATCCGCGCGCGCCTCGACGACACGCGCCAGACGCTCTTCGAGCACTTCGACGAGGACGTGCACCAGCGGCTGCGCCTCCAGCTCGCCGACGCGCAGGCCCAGCTCGACCGCGTAGGCCGCCGGTTCTGGTCGGTTACGCGCTTCATGCTTGATGGGCGCGCGCAGTTCGACGACGCGGCACTGGCCTTCGACTTGCATCAGCCACCACGTGCCGATATCCCGAAAGGGCGATACCACCTGATCTCGAAGGCGCATCCGCGGGCCGATGAGGACGGCGGCGAGGAGAGAAGCCTCTTTCTTTATCGTCTTTCGCACCCGCTGGGCGAGCATGTTGTCGACGGCGCGAAGGCGCTACCGACCCCGCTCGATCAGGTCGTCTTCGATGTGAGCAATCATCCGACACGAATCTCCGTGATCGAGGCGCTCCGCGGGACGACGGGGTACCTGACATTGACCCACCTCACCATAGATTCCTACGAGCGGGAGGAGTACCTCCTCTTCTCTGGCTTCGACGACGCCGGGGGCACGCTCGACCAAGAGACGATGGAAAGGCTGTTTGGTTGCGCGGGACAAATCAAGTCTGAAGGCCTTGGCGAAGGCGCAATCCCTGCCTCGGCGGCCGGACGGCTCGCCGCCGAAGCCGAGCAACACGCCAAGGCCACAGTCAGCCGTTCCCTGGAGCAAAACAGCAGGCACTTCAATGAGGCGCGCGAAAAGCTCGAGAAGTGGGCCGACGATATGGTGCTCTCGGCGGAGAAAGCGCTTCAGGACACCAAGGAACAGGTCAAGGCCTTGCGGCGCCAGGCGCGGCAGGCAGTCACTCTTGCAGAGCAGCACGAGATTCAAGAGAAGATCCAGAAGCTCGAACGCCAGCAGCGTCGTCAGCGACAGGAAATTTTCAAGGTCGAAGATGAGATCATGGAGAAGCGTGACCAGCTCATCGAGTCGCTGGAACGAAGGCTGGCGAAACGAACCGAGACGGAGACACTTTTCACCATCCGCTGGGCGGTCGAGTAGTGGCGGGCGGAATCAATAAAAGGCAATGGACGGGACACCAGATGAGCCAGAATTACGAGAAGCTGGCAACGCTGGTGAAGGAACTGTTCTCGATCGGCCAACCCAATCTGGACTTAGGGCTCTACGGCGTCATACACGCCAAGAGCGCCTAGACAGAAGTGGCAGTAGCCAATATGGCGACGAGCAGCGAGGGGCCGGAATGACCACGCCGAAGGAAACACTGTGGGAGCTGGACCCTCACACGAAGGCCAAGCACGAGATACTCAGACGGTATCTTGCGGCTTGGTTCCCGATCCTCGGAACCTATAACAGCCGCATCGTCTACATCGACGGCTTTTCCGGACCCGGCCGGTACAAGAACGGCGAGCCTGGGTCGCCGACGATCGCGCTTGATGTTGCCGTCAACCACCGCAAGTCGACTACCGGCGAGATCGTGTTCTGGTTCATCGAGGAGCGTGACGACCGGCTCGCGCACCTGAAGCAGGAACTCGCCGCGGTTCGCGTGCCGGCGCATTTTAAGGTGACCGCAGAGTCTGGACGATTTCACGAGAAGTTCGGGAAGGTCCTTGGCTCGATCGAAGCGGACAAGAACGCGCTCGCGCCAACGTTCGCGTTCATCGATCCCTTCGGCTTCTCGGGGATTCCGTTCTCCTTGATCGAGCGGCTTCTGAGCCACAAGCGCTGCGAGGCGTTCATTACCTTCATGGTGGACGCCATCAACCGCTTCCTCGAGCACCCTGAGGACAAAGTGGTCCAGCATATCGTGGAGGCCTTTGGTGGCGACGAGGCCGTCAAGATCGCAAAGGGTCCCGGCGATCGCATCGTAAAGCTGCGTGAGCTGTACCAGTCGAAGCTGTCGAGCGTGGCCAAGTACGTCCGTTTCTTCGAGATGCGCGACCGCCAGGATCGAACGCAGTACTACATGTTCTTCGCGACGAACAGCGAGCTAGGACACCTCAAGATGAAGGAGGCGATGTGGAAGGTGGACCCTGACGGCGACTTCAGATTCTCCGATGCGACCAATCCCGGCCAGTTGGTGCTCTTCGAGGCCGATCCCACCAAGGTTCTCGCTTCGCAGGTCCGCGACCAATTTCGTGCGAAGGGAACGATCACCGGGTTCCAGGTCCGTACCTTCGTTGAGAACCGAACTGCGTACCTCAAGAAGCACATGACCGGTGCGCTGAAGCAGGAGGAGGAAAGCAGGTCCCTCAAGGTGGAGGCGATCAAGACTGACGGGAAGAGGCGTCGCGCGAACACGTTCCCTGACGAGGCGAGGCTGACATGGGCTTGAAGTCAGCGATCGAGTGGACTGAGTCCACCTGGAATCCCATCACGGGCTGCACGAAGGTCAGCCCGGGCTGCAAGCACTGCTACGCCGAGCGGATGGCCGAGCGCCTACAGGCGATGGGCCAGGAAAACTACCGGAACGGGTTTCGGCTGACGCTGCAGCCACACATGCTGGAGCTGCCGATCCGGTGGAAGAAGCCGCAGACGATCTTCGTGAACTCCATGAGCGACCTGTTCCACAAGGACGTGCCGATCGACTACATCCAGCGGGTGTTCGACGTCATGCGCCGTGCCCATTGGCATCGCTTCCAGGTGCTGACGAAACGGGCTGATAGCGTCGCCCAGCTCGATCCGAAGCTGGTGTGGGCGCCCAACATCTGGATGGGTGTGAGCGTCGAGAGCGCCAAGTACAAGTCTCGTATCGACGAGCTCCGATCCACGGGTGCGTTAACGAAGTTCCTATCGCTCGAACCGTTGCTCGGGCCGCTTCACCACCTCGACTTGCGAGGCATTAATTGGGTTATCGTTGGGGGTGAGTCAGGCCCGAAGGCGCGGCCAATGGATCCCGCGTGGGCCACGGACCTTCGCGACCAGTGCAAGCGGGCCAACGTTCCGTTCTTCTTCAAGCAGTGGGGCGGGAAGAACAAGAAGCAAGCCGGGCGTGTCCTCGCCGGTCGTACGTGGGACCAGATGCCCGACGATTCCGTCGTGCCGACGGGCATGAAGACTTTATTGGAACAGCGCGCATGAGCCAGAAATACGAAAGACTGAAGACCCTGCTGAAGGAGCTGTTTCAGCTCGACCAGCCCGATTTGGACTTCGGCCTCTACCGCGTCATGCACGCGAAGAGCGCCGAAGTATCGCAGTTCCTGGACAGGGACCTGCTGCCTCAGGTGCAGGCGGCATTTGGCCAATACAAGACAGCCGACAAGGCTGAGATCGAAAAGGAACTGGCCAAGGTCATAGCGGGCATCGAAGCCGCGGGTATGGACCCTGCACAATCTCCCAAGGTCAAGGACCTGCGCGAGCGGATGAAGAGCGACGCCGTGGACCTGGGGGCGCTGGAGAGCGAAGTCTACGATCATCTGTTCAGCTTCTTCCGTCGCTACTACTCCGAGGGCGACTTCCTGGCCAAGCGCGTCTATAGGCCGGGTGTCTATGCCATTCCCTACGAGGGCGAGGAAGTCACGCTTCATTGGGCCAACAAGGATCAGTACTACATCAAGACTAGCGAGTATCTGCGCGATTACGCTTTCCGCCTGCGGCCCGACGACGACAAGAAGCCCATGCGCGTGCACTTCCGGCTAGTTGACGCCGCTGAGGGTGAGCACGGCAATGTGAAGGCCGCTGGGGGGGAAAGCCGCGTTTTCATTCTGGCCGCGCCCGGCGAATCCGGCCGCGATTTCAGCGCCGACGAGGAGGGCGAATCGGGCAAAGATCTCGTCATCCGCTTCGAGCACCACCCAGCTACCCTGACCGACTGGCCCGAGGACGCACGCGCCGGCAAGAGCAAACCACCGGTACAGAAGGATCTGACCGCGCTCGCGGTGAAGCGCGTGCTGGCCGCGACGGGCGCGAACCTGGCACCGTGGGTGGCAGAACTGGGCAAGCCGCACGTCACGGCGGGCGGCGAGAAGGCCGACTACACGCGGCTGGAGGCGCACCTCAAGCGCTATACCGCGCGCAACACCTTCGACTACTTTATCCACAAGGACCTCGGGACCTTTCTGCGCCGGGAACTGGACTTCTATATCAAGAACGAAGTCATGCACCTGGACGACGTGGAGAACGAGTCGGTCCCGCGCGTCGAGCAGTATCTGTCGAAGATAAAGGTCATCCGCAAGATCGCTGGGAAGATAATCGACTTCCTCGCGCAGCTCGAAGACTTCCAGAAGAAGCTGTGGCTGAAGAAAAAGTTCGTGGTGGAGACCAATTACTGCATCACAGTCGGGGCTATCCCCGAAGCGTTCTACGCGGAGATCGCCGCGAATGATGTTCAGCGTGAGGAGTGGGTGAAGCTCTTGGCGATTGACGAGATCAAGGGCGACCTGACGAAGCCTGGCTATAGCAAGAAGCTCAAGCCGGAGTTCCTGAAGGCGCACCCAACCCTGGTGGTTGACACGCGACATTTTGGTGTCGACTTCAGTGCGCGCCTATTGGAGGCGTTGGGAGATGTGGACGGGTCTATCGATGGGCTGCTGGCTCACGGGGAGAACTTCCATGCGCTCGCTCTGATTGAGGCGCGCTACAGGGAACAGGTTAGATGTATCTACATCGATCCACCATACAACACAGATGCGGGGCCAATTGACTACAAGAACGGCTACAGAAGCTCTTCATGGATGTCTATGATCCAGAACCGACTTTCGTTGTCACGACGGTTCTTGTCAAATGAAGGGGTGCTCTGCGTCACTATCGATGACTATCAAGTTCATGAATTGGCAAGCCTCATTGACCAAGAATTCGGGAAAGAGAACCAGCTCGGTACTGCGGTGATTCGCAATAACCCATCCGGACGACCGTCCGTACGTGGGCTGTCCGTGAGCCATGAGTATGCCTTCTTCTACACGAACGGTGACAGCTCTCTCCAGCGACTTCCTCGAACCGAGAAACAGTTGGAGAGATTCTCCGAGGAAGATGGTGGGTACGTAAATTGGCAGCCATTTCGGAAGGGCGGTGGGTCAGTAACGTACCGCGCGGCACGACCAAAGCAGTACTACCCTATTTATGTGCAGCCGGCGTTGCGCACGATGCGTATACCAGCGCTTGCGTGGAACACGGCGCATAGATCGTGGGATGTGCTTGAACAACCTGCTGATGGGGAGGTCGTTGTCTGGCCTAAGGACGAGAAGGGCCAAGAGCGAATATGGAGTTTCAACCACCTGTCAGCGATAGAGAACCTTGGCGATCTTGAGGTTCGACTGGACAAGGATGGCACTCCTCAGGTGCATCGCAGGCATCGTCCGACTGATGGAGTCTTGCCGCGATCGTGGTGGGACAAGAACACGTACGCTGCTCGCGAGTATGGCAGTGCTGCACTCACACAGCTATTTGGTACAGCAGCTTTCTCATTTGCGAAATCACCATTCGCAGTCCAGGACAGTCTTTGGGTGGCGGGCCTAGCGAGCGAGTCTGATGGCGAAGTACTCGACTACTTTGCTGGCTCCGGCACGACCGGCCACGCCGCAATCAACCTCAACCGTGAGGACGGCGGACGGCGCAGGTTCATCCTGGTCGAAATGGGAGATTACTTCGACACGGTGCTATTGCCGCGGATCAAGAAGGTCACGTTCACACCGGAGTGGAAGGACGGCAAACCGAAGCGCCTCGCTAGTCCCGAGGAGGCAGAGCGCAGCCCCCGCATTGTCAAGGTCATCCGTCTCGAATCGTACGAGGACGCCCTCAACAATCTGGAAACGCGCCGCACCGACAAGCAGCAAAGCTTGCTCGGCGCCGCTGAGGCGCAGAGCGCGGACGGCCTTAGGGAACAATACATCCTGCGTTACATGCTCAATGTCGAAACGCGCGGCAGCCAGTCGCTGCTCAACGTCCAGGCCTTCACCGACCCCACGGCCTACAAGCTCAAGGTCAAGCGTCCCGGATCGGACGAGAGCCGCGAGGTCAACGTTGATCTGCTGGAGACGTTCAACTGGCTCGTCGGTCTCACGGTTCGGCACATAGCGGCGCCGCAGTCGTTTAGCGCCGCATTTGAACGCGACAGCGAGAAGCGGCTGCGCCTCAAGGGCCGCCTCAAGCGGGAGGCGGGCGGGGCGTACTGGTTGCGCACCGTCACTGGCACAACGCCTGACGGCCGCAGGACGCTCATTATCTGGCGCAAACTAACCGGCGAGCCGGAGCAGGACAACCTAGTGCTCGACGAGTGGTTCGCCAGGCAGGGTTATTCGGCCAAGGACAGTGAGTTCGACCTCATTTACGTCAACGGCGGTAACAACCTTGAAAACCTCAAGACCCCCGACGACCTGTGGAAAGTACGCCTCATTGAGGAGGACTTCCATCGCCTGATGTTCGAGATGGAGGGGGCGTGATGGCACGAGGACGCCCGAAAAAGAGCGCCGCCACGGTTGCACCCGCCGGTTCTTCTGCGCCGCGGAGTCGCGCTAACAATCGGCCGCAGGTCCCGTTCGCCTACAAGCTCGTTCTCAACCAGTGGCTACTCTCGCTTTTCAACGTGAAGCGATTCGAGGACCTGGCCGAGCACCTGCGCAACGAGGCGCTGGAAGGACTGGATGAGAACAACATCCATCACTTCCACCACGCGCTCACCGCACAGCTCTTCAATCTCACGCAACTGCCGACTGAGCTTTTGCTTGAGTACGACCAGAACATTGTTAAACATACGCAGCGGCTAAATGAACGCCGGATCACACGCGGCGAGGAGCCGATTGTCTGGAAGTACTTCCAGTACCTGACACTGCTCTTTACCGAGATCTATCTCGACCGCTACTTCCGCGACCCAAAGGCCCTGCTCGCGGCACTGAACGCGCAGGTGGCTATCTATAACGCCGACAAGCCCGAGGCTGACCAGGTCGCACCTTTTGACGTGTCCGTCGAGGCCTGGCCACAGCTCAATAAGCTCGCCTACTGGATGGCCACTGGCAGCGGCAAGACGCTGCTCATGCACGCCAACATCCTGCAATACCAGTATGCCCTCAGCAAGCACGGCCGGCGGCGCGAGATGAACCGTATCCTCCTGCTGACGCCCAACGAGGGGCTCTCGCAGCAGCACTTGCGCGAGTTTGAGGCGGCGGGCATTGAAGCGGAACTGTTTAATAAGGACGGACGCGGGCTGTTCAGCGGACAGGCTGTCGAGATCATCGAAGTGACGCGGTTGCGCGACGAGATGGGCGATAGAACGATCGCCATCGACGCCTTCGAAGGCAACAATCTGGTGCTGGTTGATGAAGGGCACCGCGGCGCCAGCGGCGGCGAAGAGGGTGCGTGGATGCGTTTTCGCAATGCCCTGTGCGAGAAGGGCTTTTCCTTCGAGTACTCGGCCACCTTTGGGCAGGCGGTCAAGGGCAGCCCCAGGCTCACTGAGGTGTACGCCAAGGGTACGCTGTTCGACTATTCATACCGCTACTTTTACGGCGACGGCTTTGGCAAGGACTACCAGATCCTCAACCTCGACGAGGGAACCCAGCAGAATCACCTCGAGTTGTATCTGGTCGCGAGCCTGCTCTCGTTCTACCAGCAGCAGCGGCTCTATCGAGAGCGTAGCGCGGACTTTCGGCCATTCAACATCGAAAAGCCCCTGTGGATTTTCGTTGGCGGCAGCGTGACCGCGACGCTGGCCACGCGGGATGCTTCAGACATCGTTGAGATTCTGCAGTTTTTCGGGCGCTATGTTGCAGACCGATCGGGCAGTATTCAGCGTATCGAGCGCGTCCTGAACCAGGGCCTCATTACGGCGGCGGGTAGGAATCTGTTCACCGGGCGCTTTGCGTATATCAATGCTTGCGGACTCTCACCGGCCCAGGTTTTCGACGAGACGCTCGCGACACTTTTCAACGCACCTGGCGGCGGGCAGCTCTATGTCGAGAACCTGAAGGGGGCGACCGGCGAAGTGGCGCTAAGGTTGGGTGCGGAGAACGAGGCGTTCGGTGTTATCAACGTCGGCGACGACGCCAAGCTGGTAAAGCTGTGCGACGAGAACGGACTTTCCACGGGCCAGCGCGAGTTTTCGGGGTCTCTTTTCCACGAGATCAACAAGCCGGAATCGACGGTGAACCTGCTGATCGGGTCAAAAAAATTCACCGAGGGCTGGAACAGCTGGCGTGTCTCGACGATGGGTCTGATGAACGTGGGCAAAGGGGAGGGCGCGCAGATCATCCAGCTCTTCGGGCGCGGGGTGCGGCTAAAGGGCTATGACCTCAGCCTCAAGCGCAGCGGCAAGACGGATCTACCGGAAGGCGTGGAGCGGCCCAAGCACATCGGCGCGCTCGAGACACTCGGTATCTTCGGCATCCATGCTGACTACATGGCACAGTTCCGGGACTTTCTCGAAGAGGAGGGGTTGCCCACCAATGATGACCGCGTCGAGTTCCTGCTGCCGGTGATCAAAAATCTCGGCACACAGAAACTCAAGACGATCCGACTCAAGAAGACGATCAACGGTGTCAGTACCGAGTTCGGCGATGCGTTTCGCAAGCTCGCGCCGGTACCGACGCTGGCAATACCGGACCCCGGCCGTGATCCGAGCACCGAGTACTTGCAGAAGAACCAGGTCGTTCTCAATTGGTATCCGAAAATCCAGGCAATGAAGTCGGGTGGGCTGGTGGGCGGCGATGCGGATGCCGCGCCAAATGAGACACATCTGAGCCCCCGGCATGTAGCTTTTCTCGACATCGACCGTCTTTACTTCGAGCTGGAGGGATTCAAAGCGGAGCGAGGCTGGTACAACCTGAACCTGACGCGGCTCGGGGTCGAGGCGCTGCTCGCTGACCAAAGCTGGTACAGGTTGCAAATTCCCGCAGAGGAGCTGAAGGGCGATTCGTTCGAGAAGGTGCGCCTCTGGGAGGAAATTGCCGCCGCGCTCCTCAAGAAGTATACCGAGCGGTACTACACATTTCGCAAGCGCGAGTGGGAGCTGCCGCACCTCGAGTATCGCAATCTGGAAGCCGACGACCCGAACTTCATGGGTGTAAGGGACTCGCCGGATGCGGGCTACTACCGCATTTTGATCGACAAGTCGCAGGAGGAGATCGTCGCCAAGCTCGGCGAGCTCAAGGCCTCCATCGAGAACGGCGAGCTCAAGCCCTGGGAGTTCCGGGGCATGAAGGCCATTTGGTTTGGCAAGCACCTGTACCAGCCGCTGCTCTACCTAGACTCGAACATCGTCGAAATCAGCCCGGCGCCGTTGAACAAAGGCGAGCGCCACTTCGTGGAGGATCTCAAAGCATTCCACGATGGGCATGCCGATTTCTTCAAGACGCGAGAGCTCTATTTGCTGCGCAACCTCAGCAAAGGCCGCGGTGTGGGCTTCTTCGAAGCGGGCAACTTTCATCCGGACTTTATCCTCTGGCTGCTTACGGGCGCCGAGCAGCAAGTCATATTCGTGGACCCTAAAGGGATCCGGAACCTTGGGCCGAGCGATCCTAAGATCCAGTTCCACGAGACCATCAAGGAGATCGAACAACGCCTGGGCGATCCCGCTGTGCGTTTGCAGTCCTTCATTGTTTCAAACACCCCATCGGCCACGATGCGGATGCTGTGGCACATGGAGAAGGGCGAAATGCAGAAACGGCACGTGCTATTTCAGGAAGAGGACAAGGATACCTACGTGCGCGCCATGCTTGACGAAGTCATAGGATCGGTCCAGAAAGTGCGGGAAGCTCTTTGAAGATTGCCGTAATTGCCTGGGGCTCATTGGTATGGGATCCGCGCGATTTGGACATCGAGCCGGAGTGGCGACAGGACGGGCCACTACTGGCAGTTGAGTTCGCTCGTTTTTCTGGCGGGGATCGGCTGACATTGGTAATGGTTGAAGGTGTGCCTCTGCAACAGACGCTATGGACGCTGAGCCGGCAGCCAACGCTGGCAGCCGCAATCAGCAATCTGCGAGCGCGTGAGAAGACAAGTTCAGCCAACATTCACTGCTGGCCACGTGGGATTAGCCTGCGGGCAACGAGCCAGGCGGATTCCTTGATCGAGGACTGGTTGCAGCGTAAGCAGCTTGATTGTGCAATCTGGACCGCACTCGGCCCCAATGACCGGGAGCGAAAGGCTGGCCTTAGCATGGAGGAGCAGCGCATGGCCTACTTGAAAGCATTGGTTGCTACCGGAAAGGCCCAGGCTGCCCGCGAGTACTTCGAGAAAACGCCCGCCCAGATTGCCACACCGTTCCGAGGGAGAGTTCGTGAAGAACTAGGGTGGGTCTGAAATTCGTCCGACATACGTGATGCTTGCAGGGAAGATTTGGGCCCGAGGCCTGTTTCTCCGTAGATGGGCTGCGGTTGATAGGGACGTCCTTTGAATAGTGCTGACAACGACCTCATCGATGAGCTGCGTTCCGGCAGGCCTTCGCAAGGATCCAGATTCGCTTTCAGTTGACCGATACACGCAAATTCCGCAAATCCTTCAAGGCCCACTTGCCGGTGCCCGTTTCGCTAAGGCATTCCGGAGTGTATGATCTCAGCTAGCAAGGATTCCCTTAGGCTGCAGTTCGTTTGAGTGATAACAGAATGCTGACCACCGAATAACAGAATGCTGACCCCCGAATCCATGAAGAACTGGTTCGCGACGCTGTGGGTCGCTCTTTGCGCGGGGCTGTCTACGCCTCTCGTGACGAAGGATGTGGCTATCGAAGGGGATCGCGGCGTCGACCCAGACTTCGAGGGGTGGCTTCACGGTGACCCGATGGTGACAAAGAACCCGGCCAGTCGGTACGGTGATCGGACGCCGGGCTACATCACGGACAATGGTCTCGGTAGCATGGAGATTGGCGCGGCCGACGACTGAAGTTCGGCAGTACCTACCGGTTCCTGGTCGTTCCCTTTCTGTCGGTTAGCCTCGGGGTTTGTGCGGTCCTGGAGGTTGTCAGCCTTTGCGGCTGATGCCGCTCATTGCTCTGTTTCGCGCTTCGGCCCGGCAACCGGAACTCCATCCTTGTCGAAGTGCCACTCGCCGATGGTCGGCCTCTCAGGCGGCGTACCCAGCTTGGCGCGGTTGTCAGTCTGCGCGCCAACGGTGTCCCAGACCGCTCGATTTCCCTCATGATGCGGGCTAACCTTGCCGGCTGTTACCTTCGCGTTGTAGTCCTCACTCCGGACGCCTTGCTCTTGCAGGACTTCGTGTCGGCGCGCATCGATCGTTGCGGAGACCTGTCTTCCAGTCGAACCAATCCGCGTCCCAAGGTCGTTGCCGATAGTTTGCCCCGGTACGACGCGCTGCCGGGATTGGTAGTCGCGAATTGCGGCCTCATTCGTGGCTGCCTGATCGCCCAACGCGCCCCCATTCCTCGACCTGCTGGATTGGTCGAAATCTACGCCCAGGCTCGACGATGACCAGCCTAGCAGCTCGGACGGGGGGCGGCTCGGCGCCAAAGGACTGTCCGCGGGGACAAATTCATTCCCCACGTTTCCGCCTCTCGCGTACGCAAAGGCGATCTCCGAAACAGCGCGCTGCAACTTAATCGGATCGTCCTCGCGTAGCAGTCCGCGCTCCGAGAGCCTGCCTGCAGCGTAATTGGTGAAATCGGTCTGGGCGCCGCTGCTCCACTCGTGCATGAATTGCGCGGCACGTGCGAGTTCCTTGGATCGACCGTAAGCGCTCTCGCTTGCGGATTGATGATCGACCGCTTCGCGATACGACGAGTCGAATCCCGACGTGGATGCTATGCGGCTGCCACGCGCCCATTGGTACGCGTCGGAGGAGCGGAACTCGTTGACGAGTGCGGTCGCTTCCGACAGTTGAGCGGTTTCAACCGCTTTGCGTGCGTAGTCGTAGGCACTCTGGAGCTTCTGCTGATCCATCTGTCGGCCCTCTCGCGTGAGTTGGCCGCCGATCTCCGTGAGGGGGATCTTCGCGCCCGCTGATGCGGACGCGGCGACACTCTTACCGACAACGGAGTCGTCGCTCAAGCCCAAGCGCCGATTGACCTCGCGCGCCACGGAGTTGATCGTCTGAAGCTGCGACGATGTCGAGCCGCCGTCGGCCGTTGTGCTTGCACCGGACCGCTGCTGTGTGCGCTCGAAAGTGTCCTGTATGCCGAGTGCCTGCGTGAGTGCGGCGGCCTGACTGCTCTGCATCGACTCGCGCTCGGACTGGGCGAAGGTCTCTGTTTCTCGCGCGTTTTCCGACAGCGCCGTCGCCTGCCGCTCCGAAAACATGAAGGTCGTTGCCAGCCGGCTCAATGTGGCCTGGTAGCGGAAGACGCCGGCGTCCGGCCCGCTGCCCTGAATGGTGGTTCCATGCGCATCGCTAGTCGTGGACATGAACGCGGAGGTCTTGGTCGGCGCGAGTTGCTGCTGATCGAAGGAGACGGCGTCCTGGGTGACGTTCCCCTTGCTCGCCGCGCTCGATTCTCCGGAGACGGCGGACTGCATCGGTCCGACGCCGGTGACCGCCTGAAACGCAACTTCGCCGCCCTTGATGATCGCGGTCGCGATAATCGGGATCGAGATCACCATGTAGCCCGCCACGGCCTGGTCGGAGATCGCACCGTGATAGATGCTGGCTGCCGTTTCCAGTGCGAGACCTTGGGCGCCGGCTCCCATCCTGGCCGTGGCCTCCAGGTTGCGGGCGCTCGCTAAGGTGGCGACGTAATTGAGGATCGCATAGAGCGGCGGCCAGAGCTGTATCCAGACGAGGCTCAGCACGAAGCTCTTGATCGCGAGCCCCAAGCCTCGCCCCTGCGCCAGCAGGAACAGCAGGAACACGAAAGGAAAAACCGCGTAGATGATTGCCTCGATCACGTTGCGAATGAGGGGCAGGGCCTGTTCTGCGATTTTTCCCATGGTGAGAAAGGACGAGTTGATCGAGGCTGTGGCGTTCGCCCGGGCGGTGGCGATCATGATGGAGGCCGGATCGTTGATTTTCTGGCCGACAATGCTGCTCGTGTCCTGCACCAGGTTCACCATGATGTTCTGACGCAGAAGATCCGCGGCCGACTGCGCGGCAGTGGCGATCCTGGTCTTGTAGTAGACCTGCTCGATCTGGCCGTCGATGACCCCTAGTGCGATCGTCGGGTCGAGGGAAGGATTCAGCTGGAATGCGAGGATCGCACGCGCGCGCGCCAACTCGGCCGGCAGGCGGGTCGCGAGCTGGGCGTAGACCTTGGGGCAGGTATCCACCTGGACTGGGTTGCCGAAGGTCGAGAATCGCGCCGGATTCGGGTTTCCCATCAGCGCCCAGATGTCGGTGCTCTGTCCGAACGCCGCCGGATCGATGGTACCGTCCTGCAGATCGTAGAAGGTGCAGTTGTGGACGAAGGCGATGAGATCGGTTCGAAGCTGGGGGTCGGCGACGTTCAGGTTCCGGGACGCCTGGATCAGGCGGTTGCCGAACATGACCCCGTTCTTCTGGTAGGCAAGCTCGCTAGGGAGCTGGGCGTCGGGCGTGGGGATGACCTGAAACGCGGTCTCGAAGAACCGCGTCATCACGTCGCCGATCTTGCTCGTGAAGTGCCCGAAAAACGCGACCCCGATCGGAACATTCCCGATCACGACCGGGGGCTGGCTGCCGAGCTTGTCGACCACCACCACCTCGGTCTTGGGAAGGAAGGCGACGTAGTAGAGGAATAGAAAGCCGAACAGCCAGCCCCAGCCGTGGAATCGCCCCGGCGTGAACAGCCCCGCAAACGCCGCGACGAGCACGCCGGTTACCGCGACGGTCTTGATGAGCCCGAAGTAATCGCCGCCGCCCATGATCGCGGCGATCGCGTTGAACACCCCGTTCAGGGTGTCGACATTGCCGTAGGCGTAGATCTCGAACATGGATGGGCGAATATCGAGGACGGATAGGGCGGGGAACGCCGGCCGCGGGCGGACGCCGGCGCTCGGCCTTATGAGCCGCGAGCCCCGTAATTTGCACTGAAATCGAGCATCGCTTTGAGCGCCAGCGGCATGGAGCTCCACAGTTGCCGTTCGAGGGTCTGCAGGTCCTGGGTCATCGAGGAGACCGAACGCACCTTGGCGTAGGCGGTCTGTTTCTCGGCGAGTAGCTGCCGTTGCGCCTCCTGGGCGTTGCTCCTCAAGGTTTCGACGTACTGCTGCTCGAGCTCGGTGCGCTTCAGGGTGTGCGACAGGGCGGTCAGCGCTTGACGAATTACGCGATTCAGAAATGTTTCGGCGTAGTCGAGCGCAATCACGTCCTTGTAGGTCTCGATCAGCGTCTCCGCGGTGTTCGAGCCGGGAGCCGCATTGGCGACCGCGAGCATCTTGTACACCGGCTCGCTCGTGTTGTTGATGAAGCCGATGTCGGCGCTCGTCTGGGGCGTGCGCTTGGCGATGTTGTCGGACATGCGTAGAAGCCTCGCGGATACGAGCTGGGTGAAGGGCTGCACCGAAACCGTGGTGCGGGTGGGGTTGAGGCAATCGACAGGTTCGTCGCAGACGTAGACATGGACGTCGATGTTGCCTTGCGCGGCCGAGGCGCCGGCACCGAGCAGCACATCGCGCAGGCCCACGATAGTGGGTTCGAAGTAGCGCGGCATCGCGCCGCTGCCGTCATCCTGCGGTGGGGTGAGCACGACCGTCCCGATCACGCTCATGATGAGTTCACGTTCCGCCTGGCTGATAGCGCCGCCCACGCGGGCGAGCGCCGTCCAGATGACGTTGCCTTTGACGAAAGTCGCATTGCGGACGTTGGGGTCGGCCGATGCCGCGGCCGCCTTGACCACGCCTGCGGCATTGGTGGCACAGCTCAGCCGCGCGTCGACGCGGTCGCTCACGCTTCCGAGGTACTGGGAGATATTGGCGCAGCCGCTCATCACCGAGTTGTCGTACGCGCCGACGACGCCATTCACGAGCGACTGCGCCGCTTCGCAGGAGTTGATGTTCATCGCGTTGATCTTGTTGATCTGGTCCTGCAGCTCGGTGAGCAGCTTGTCGATGTCGGGGGAGATCGACTGCAGCGCGAGCTTGAACGCGTAGCCGACGGCGTTCGAGCCGATGTTCCGCAACAGCGAAACGAACTGCTGCTTGTTGATGAATGAAAACGCACCGCCGAAGAGGTCGATTCCTCCGCAACCCGCCCTCAGACTTGGAAGCTGGGCGTCGGTGAGCGGGAAGTTCCGCCCCGGCGAGCGCATCATGAGCGCACCGCCGGTGTAGAGGTTCATCGTCTGGCCGCGGAAAGCGCCGGGCGAGGTCACGTTGCCCAGTGCACCCATATCATTGAACATCCCCTGCATTTGAGCGTTCAGATCGGCCGGGCGGGTGAGGACCGGCGTGCTCGCGACGCTTATCGCGAGCAGGCTCGCGACGATACGCTTGATTCGATCAGCCATGAAATCTCCTTACGCGTGCTACAGCGGGCCGTTGGACTTGTCCTGCCCGAGCGCTGCGATGCGTTCAATCAGATCGGACAAGGCCATGAGGCCGAAGCCAACCGGGCGGATCTCCCGCTTGGACGGCGCCGTGAGGTAAAGCGCTGGCACGACCGAGGCGTTCAGTCTGGTCGCGATGCCGTTGTCCGCCTGGGGGTTGGGATATTCGGGCAGGCCTGCGCCATCTAGGCTCACCGGAAACACCAGCATTCCGTACTCCTGCTCGAAGCGCTTGAGGATGGGCGCGAAGCGGTGGCAGTAGGGGCAATCGCTGCGGAAGATGAAAAGTAGCCCGTAGGTTGCGGAGAGTGCACGCACCGCCCGCGCCTGCCGCTCATCGCGCTGTTCATCGAAGGCCACGATGGCCATCGAGTTGGTCGGCCGGCCGCTCAGGCCGTAGTCCAGCTCCGGCACGGTCCACACGAGCCGCTGCCAGTGCTCGGCGAACACCTCGGATTTGTTCATCACCATGCGCTGATAGCGCATGTAGGCGAGCAGGTTCGCCTCGGTCGGATTCATGACCGCGACGCGCTTCAGGTCGTCCAGCCGCTTTTGCATCGCTTCGAACTCGACCAGCTCGCGCGGGCGGCTTTGGGGCGCGGGCGGGGCCCTGGGCGGACGCCGGGCCTCAGGCGGGTCCCGGTACCAGAACCAGCCCTCGCTATTGCGCAGCCAGTAGCTGGCTGGGAGATCTGGACCCTTGGCGGGCTCTGACACGGCAGCAATGGCTGAGCCTTCAGCGGTGTGCAGACCGCCAAATGCAAAGACCGGCAGCAGGATCGCGAGAAAAGTGACCGGCTTACTCATGGCGGCCTATTCCTTCGTCGGAAAGCGGCCGTCACGGCAGTAGCTGACCTGGTACCTGAGTTCCTTGTCCGCGCGCCTGCCGTTCTCCAGCACGTCCTTCTGGCGTGTCCTCACCTCCAGCCGGCTGCAGCCGGGTTGAGGCAATGCATGCAGGACACGCACGTCGATCTCGATCGCTGTGCTCGTGTCGAACTTCTGGCGGACGTAGGCCGCGGCTGCACCCTGCATGACCCCGCGCGCGTAGCCCGCATCGATCGCGCGTTGCAGGAGGGGCTTGAGATCGGACACCACGATGCGGCCGGCGGGATCGGCATGGACGCCGAGCGCGAGCAGAAATGCCGCGGCAACGCTGCCAGCCACAAGAATGCGTGCGCAACTCATGGGCTGAAGGTGCTGTTGACCTTCTGCTGGGCGCGCAGCCGCATTGCGTCTGCATCGGGGAGCGTAGGGGCGATCTCGGCGTAGAACTCCGCCAGGTTCATGCGCGAGAAGTCCAGCGCCTGCAATTGCGCGACGCTGAAGCCGCTGCACTCGGGATTCTGCGGGCCGCCCCAAGCCTTGCCGATCTGCGCGCGTCCCTGTTCGTTCAGGATGCGCGAGAGGCGCGAATTGAAGCAGCAATAGGATTGCGTCGTCTCGGTGCAAACGCGAATGATCGGCACACGCGCCGAGCAATAGCTGCCCAGGCTGTGACAGAGCCGGTTGTCGCGTTTCATCGCGAGGACCTG
Organism: Burkholderiales bacterium; assembly: GCA_014860355.1. Classification (GTDB taxonomy): domain Bacteria; phylum Pseudomonadota; class Gammaproteobacteria; order Burkholderiales; family SG8-39; genus 2-12-FULL-64-23. The sequence goes on from JACZJV010000009.1 coordinate 71,388, forward strand.
CTCGGCCTGCTCGCAGGAGAGGATGCCCGAGAGCTGGATCGCCAGCATGGCGATGCTCCAGGGTCCCGGCACCAGGGTCCCGACAAACGAAGAGACCGATATGTCGCCGGCAAGCAAGCCGGCGAGGGCGGACGAGCCGCCACCGGCACCAAACAGCGATTGGAAGCCGGCGATGACCAAGTCCGGCGCATCGGACGTGAACAGCGCGTCGTAGGTGTAGCTCGATCCTGCGGCGCCCATCACCTGGCCGCCCGCGCCGAGGACCAGGTTCAGGTTGCTGAACAGCGAGCCGCTGGCTCCCGCGCCCTTGCAGCAATTGACGAGGCCGAACAGCTTCTTGCGGCAGCGGTTGTCCTGGCCCTGGAACACCACGAGCGTAGCCGGATCGACATACTTGCCTGCCTCACGCTCGGCTTCCAGGCCGGCGACCACCTTCGCGAAATCGGGGTCCGGCGGGTAAGCCGTATCGAAGCACTTGCCGTCGAGGCAGAACTGCTGGCCGCCGCAGTTCGTAATGGTCGCAGCCGATCCCTTCGACACCCTGCATTGCCAGCTCTGTTCATAGAGCATGCAGGCGCCTTGAGCGTACGCGTCGACGCAGCTCGATCCGATCTGGCTGCAAGCCCGGTCGCGCAGCGGCTGGCAGTCATCCGTCATGGTTTGCGACACGCAGCCGTATTGCGCGCGGTAGCGCCAGCAGTCCCGGTGCACCGGATGGCCGCCGATGTTGCGCGTCGCCGGACCCTCGACGCAGGATTCCGAGACCTGCTGGCAATCCGCGGCGCGCACCGATGAGTCCGCCAGGAGGAGCAGCGCAAGCAAGAAAGCGCAGACGAAGCGCAGTTTCATTGAGAACGCGCCTCCAGCGCCGCGCACTGGTTATCCCAGGTGTCGCTGAAACTCACGCTGGTGGGCATGGCGAAAGTGTTCACGCCGAAGTAGCTCGTGCCCTGGCAGGGGTTGTAGAACCAGGCGCCGATGGAGCAGTTCGCCCCTGAGCAGGACTGGCTGTAGTAGGTCTGGTAGCAGAAGTAGCCGTCAATCTGCGATGGTCCCGGCGTCTGGCCGATCTGGGTGTTCAGCGTGCCGGCGACATACTGCGAGCCCAGTTCCAGGTAGAGGCCGCCGCTGGCCTTGGCGATGGTGTACACGTGCATCAGGTAGCTGTTCGCGCCACAGCTGAAGTCGAAGGCGAGGTAGTCGATGCAGGCCGGGCAGGGGTCCGCTGTCACCCGCGTCAGGAACTGCCCCGGCGAGCAGCCGGGCGTCCGGATCGGTGTGACGATCAGGACCTTGTCGCAGCTCGCGTTCTGGGTGCTCCGGTATTGGTGGCAGATCAGCGTCTCGAAGATGTCCGGGCGTGTCACCGTTTGCACGGTGCAAGCGCTGTAGGTTCCGGCGATATTTCCGGCGATCGCCTGCGGATCGGCGGTGACGGTCTTCGCACGGATGAGCAGCGGGTCGCTGGCTGCGATGCCAAAACCCGGGCGCCGTGCCGGATTGGTCTGCGAAAAATCGATCGCGTTGCAGCCCTGCTCGGAAAAGCTTCCAGATGATCCGACGGCGCCCGCGCAGGCGCCGGCCTTGGCCGACGCGGGTGTTCCCAGACCGGGGCTGCCGAAGTAGGAAGCCTCCGGCGGGGTGGTGGTGAAATTCGGCACCGTCGATTGCGCACTGCTCCCGCTGATCTGACCACGCGCCGCAGCATTGCCGGATCTGCCAAGCGCGGCGCCCTGGTTGTAGGCGTCCGACAAGGACTGCGCGTGGGCGCAGACTGCGAGCGCCGCGACGAGGAAAAGCACGAGCCGAAGGATCATCAGGGTCCCCGCAGCCGTTTGAGGAGAGTCTCGGCTCGCGGCGCCGCTTCCGGCCTGCGGCGCAGGATGGCCTCCAGCGCGTAGGCCAGGCTGACATCGCCGGCGACGCTGGCGAACCCGGCCGGCGCTGCGCATGCGGAGCCGCAACCGCCTGCCGCGGTGTCCCCGGCGGCGTCGTTCAGCGTGAGCACGAAGGTCGGGGCCTGGCGCACGCCGAATCGCGTGTACGCCTCCGGGTCGATGACCCAGGCGACGTGGCGGGTTCCGATCAAATCGCCCACCGTGGAAATGGTTGCGCGCATCGACTGTGACTTGAGGCCACGCAGTACCAGCACGGCGCCGGCGCGGGACGCCTGATCGGTGAGCAGCTGCAGGCTAGCCCGCGGCATGTCCAGCGTGATAAAAATTCTGAGCGCGGTGATTGCCATGCCGGCAGCGGCACCCGTGCTCGGGAGATGGACCTTGCTCCGGGCGAGCGCCTCGATGTCGATCCCGCCGCGTTGCGGATGCACGCGCGGCGGCTGGGGGACAGCCTGCGCGCCGATCCGGTCCGCGCCGGGGAACGGCGTCGCCTCGAGCGCGCGCTCTATAGCTTGTTGGCTCGGCCACTGGGGGGCCTGCGCCAGGGCGATGCAGGGCAGCAGGCAGGTAAGCGCCCAGAGGGCTACGCGATCAATACGCCCCGGCACAGCAATTCCTTTTCCGGAAAATCTGATACGAAAAATCCTCGCCCGACACCGGAAATTCCTTGCCGGCGCCCCAGATCATCGTCGTGCGCCCGTAAGGCTGACAGCACTGGCCGGCGTCCTTCTGCGTGTTCGGTACGGGATAGACCATCTGCAGCTTGTAGTGGGTCTTGTCCATGATCGGCTGCATGTAGTAGCCGCACAGGCCCGCCGGCCCTGCTCCGTCGAAGGTCGCTAGCTGCCGGTGCATCTTGGCAGTCATGCGCTGCGTGAGCAGTGCGGAGGCCTGCACGCCGCCGATATGGGTGGCGACGTGGCCGGTCATCGGGTAGATCGACCCCTGGCAGCCTGCGCACCAGAACAGGCTGGCGATTCCCGACCCGGCGGTGGACGCGACACAGTCGGCGGCGCAGGCGGCTTTGGCCGGCGCGTTGGCGAAGAGCACGGCTTCCGGGTTGAGGATCGCGGTCAGCTCGTCGTCCGCCCACAGCGGATCGACTTCGGTCAGATAGACGAGATCTAGCGAGCCCTGCTCCAGGCAGGGGAAATCGAGCAACACTTCCAGCCAGTAGAGGATGGGATTGGTGTACCAGTGCACCTGATAGAAGCTGTTACGCGTCTGGCTATCGTGACCCACCTGGGCGCCGCGTGGGACTACGATCCCCGGATCGATGGCGATGCCACCCAGACCGACCATGCAGAACGGTGTACGGGTCACATCGACCAGACGCACCGGCTCCCAGAAGCCGATCGACACGCCGATGCGCGGTGGGTTGTTGCAATAGCAGATCGGCGTGGACGGATTGCCGATGTCATCCTGCCCGTCGGAGAGCAGCGATGCGGAACCGATCGTGAGCGGAAAGACACAGCTCCAGCAGATGTCCGTGATCGGATTCATGAAGCGACCGTGGCAGGTCGGGCCGGCCAAAACTGGCGCCGCCAGCGCGAAGCTGGCGAGGAGGAGTGCGAGCGCGACGAGACGATTACAGGATTTCATCGATGCGTAGCCTCTTGCCTTCCTGCGAGACGAGCGCTGGCACGTGCCGGATGCCGAGCTTGTCGATGAGCGTCCCCTCTTGGTCGAAGAACACCGGGCGCTTCCAGCGGCGCATCAGTTCGAGGTAGGAGCCCCCGGTCAGAATCACTTTCACCTTGCCGTCACGCTCGTCGAGAATTCCCCTCGCGCGACCGACCTGTGCGGCATCGCGCGCATCGATGAATAGGAGCGCCTTCGAGAGCGACACTCTGTCGAGCGGGTTCACTTTCGTTCCCGGTACGACGATTACCTTGCCGTCGGCGTCCGCGATGGCGTAGGGCACGACGATGCTCGGGTCGTAGTAGTAGCTGCGTACTTTCGTGGTCTTGGTGATGCCGGCAACCGGCGCCGGTTGCTCGATGCCACGCTTCACTTTCGCTTGCGTGTCGCGTTGCAGCCGGGCGAATACCCCGCCAGCCTCGGCTTCGCGAAGCTTGGAGAGAATCACCTCGAGCAGGCTAGGCTCGGCGATCGGGTACACGGGTCCGATGACGCCGAGGTCTTGGGCGCGGGCGGCGAACGAGCACAGGATTGCGGCGGCAACGAGCGTGGCGCGGCCACGGCGGAGGGATCGGCGCCGAATCTCAGAAGAGCGCATAGGCACGTCCGATGATCTGTTCTTCGGAAACCCAGCCCGTCAGCCGGTAGCGCGAGTCCAGGCTGTCCGGGTGCGGCGCGCGCACATAGTAGCGGCCGGCGGGCAGGACTCCGGTGGGGCCGGGTTCCAGCGGCACGCCCTCGCGGCTCACGATCTTGGCCTGCCCGACATAGGTGCCATTCACGAAGAAATCGTGATCCGCGCGCGCTACGGTATCGCCTGCCATGCCGGCGACGATTTTCACGAAGGTGACGCCGGCTGGATAAGGGCCGCCGCCCGGCCAGCGGAATGCCGCATAATCGCCACGCTGCGGCAGCTCGCCCTTGTGGATCAGGAACAATCGCTGCGGCAGGCTGGGCGAGGCGTTCAGGCCGAAGCCGAAATGCGCCTGAAACTGCACCGCACTGGCAATCAACAGCAGGCAGGCGATGCCCCACCGGCGCACGTGCTTGCCCAGGCTATGATGAAAAGGCGCGTAAACGAACCTGTCGAGGACGGGCGGCTTGAGAAACAGATAGCGCATCGCGCAAGCTATAGTCCGAGGCGCCGGCGCACTTCGGGCGTGAGATCGGGAACGCGCCGCGCCGAGCCGACGACTGCCCCGCGCGCGAGGATGAGGCAGCGGCATTCCTCCGGCAGGGACTGGATAAGAGCAGTGACCTCCAGGCCGAATGCACTTGCACCTTTCAGCGCCTGGGCGCGGTCCGCGTCGCTGGAGTCGGGCTGCACCAGCACCGCGGAAACCTGGGTTTCCTTCAAGCGATACAGCTCGCCGACGTCGAGGACTGCTAGCCCGGGCGCTCTTTGAGGCGCGAACCACCATGCGTAGGCGCCGATGCAAAGGGCGCTCACGAGGGCGTTGACGAGGATCAGGATCGAGGCGGCCTTGGCGCTCACGCCGCCCCCCGCTCGCGTAACACGGCATCGATCGCCTGGGACACGGTCATGCCGGACGCGCGCTTTTCGTTGACGGCGTTGAAATCCTCGGCGCGGCTGGAAAATAGCAGCAGGCTGTACGGGTCTACTATCAGGCGGCCGATGCCGTTGCCCACCGGCGAATGGATGTAGATCTCCGAATACGCGCCGTGCTCGGTGCGTAGCGACTGCAACAGACGCTTCATCGAATCGTCCATCGTGAGCTGGCCCAGCTTGTCCAGCATCTCGATCGATTCCGGCTTCTGCCGCAGCAGGAACATCCAGTCCGAGTTGTCTAGCGCCGCCTTCGCGGCCGGATTGCGGTAGTAGTCGTCCACGCCCTGGGTTGCCGACATGAAGGCGCCCTTGTACTTGCGCGCCCGGCGGTAGCCCGCCTCGATGAATTGCGCGGTTGCGCCGCCACAGAGCAGATCCCAGGCCTCGTCGATGATCACGATCTTCTTGCGTTCGCGGCTGAAGTACATCTCGCGGGCGATGCGGTACATCACGATCAACAGCACCACCGTCTGCAGGTCTTTCTTCGCCTTCAGTTCCTCGAGTTCCAGCACGATTAGGTCCGAACTGAAGTCGATGCTCGCATCGGACTCGAAGTACTTGCCGTAGGCGCCTTCGCGCGTATAGGGGTGCAGCATCGCCGCGAGATCCTTCAGCCGCCGGTCCTCGTCGCGGCTGTCCTCGTCCAGCCGGCCGCTTGCGAGCAGATCGTGAACGTCGCTCACCCGCATGGCCTTGCCCTTGGCGTTCCAGACCTTCTTGATCGCCGCACCCAGCGTGGCGTACTGGAAGCCGTCCAGCGCTTCGCGCGGGGATACCATCTGCGCGACGAGCGGCTGCAGCAGTTCCATGTCCTCGTCGATGTCCTGAACGAGCGTGAACGGGTTGAGCGACAAGGCCGTGCTTTCGGTGAACTCGATGAAGCTGCCGCCGAAATTGCGACAGGCCTTCTCGTAGGAGCGGCCCACGTCGATGATCCAGACCCGGGCGCCGGTGCCCAGATACGCGGCGGCGATTTCGTTCAACAGCAGCGACTTGCCCGAACCCGAGGTGCCGGCGATCGCCACGTTGTAGTTGCCGGAAGGGTTGTCGTAGACATCGAGCTGCATCAGCTGGCCGCGCCGGCCGCCGAACAGTAGCACCGGCGTCCCGGTACCCTGCCATTCGGCTATCAGGGGCGCGAGGTGCACGGCGTTGGCGGAAGTCTTCGTCGTCACCCGTTTCATGCGCTTGAGGTCCCCGTGGAAGGGCGCCGACAGCGTCATGGGCAGCGAGCCGATCAGCGCCTGGCTCATCATCATGGTGTCGTTGCTGAGCTCGAAGCCGCGCGCCCGGAAAATCGAGCGCGCGGCCTGCTCCGCGCGGGTCAGGTGCTCTGCGGGCGCAAACAGGGCTAGCTGGTGCACCAGGTCGACCAGGTGCTGGCCCTCATCCATGGACTTCAGGACGATGTCCCAGTCGGCCTTACGCTCCTGCAGGTCCGGGAGGAAGCGCGCCATGTAGCTCGTGGCGTTGGTGGTCGCGCGCGCGGCCTTGAGCAAGGCCCAGTTGCGCGTGGCCTCGGGGTCGAGCAGGTGCACGCCCAGGCTCAGCATGAAGGGGCAGGGGTATTGCAGGGTGCTCTGGTAAAGATCGCCTATCAGGCTACCCATGTTCCAGAGAGCGTAGCGGGGTGGGAACGAGCGCACCGAGAGCAGCCGCAGTTCGCCGCTTTTATTTTCAGCTGGATTGAAGAGCTCGATGCCGCCAGGCCGAATCCGCATGCGGGTCGCGCGGTCGATCACCTGATCGCGCAATTCCCGGCCCTCGTCGTAGATGAGCGGAACACCATCACCCGCCTGGCGATGTGGATCGAGCAGCGCGGACACCCAGTTGATGAGATCGGCCGCGGTCCATGCCCGCGACGGAAAGCCGGCGGCGTGCAGGGTCGCGCGGGCGCTGTCGCGCAGGAGCAGCAGATCGTCGAGGCGCGCCAGATCCTCCGGCTTGCCTGGCAGTGCCACGCTGAGCACCAGACGGAAATCGCGCAAGAGGTAGTTATGCGCAGGCAGCAATGAAGTGCGGCTTCCGCCCAGGTAGCGCTCGAACCGTCGCCGCGCCATGAGGCGGTGTATGTTGCCGTGGCGGCCGGCCCGGCCCAGGCTGGCGAATTCCGGATCGCCGTGATCGGGCAGTCGCAGTGCGGCGTAACGCGCAAGGGCTCCGCGTATGGCCGGGCTCGCAAACAAATGGAACTGGATGCCTGTGCCGGGCGGCGATGCGGCATAGAGCGCGGACAGTACCCGCGCCATCTCCTCGTCGGCGCCGGACTGCGGCCGCAGCTCCAGGCAGAATCCCAGCGCATCGCGATTCACGAACACCTGGCGGTCCTCGAGATAGGCGCGATACGGCAGCCATTCCGAGAAGGCAGCCGCATCCTGGGCCCTTAGGGCGGACTCGCGCCGCGATCGGGGAAGGAGGTCCGATGCTTTCGCTTCGAAGAGCACGGACTCGAGGTCGGAGATCAGGCCGCGTAGCATGCTTCAAGGCTCCATCGGTGCGGGCTCGGGGCCCGGTGACGTGGCCGCGGGCGGCAGTGGGAAGCGCGTTGGAATCTGTGGTGCTTCGGCCGCTGACTTCTCTGGCGTAGTTTCCTGCGCCGGGGATATTGGGGGTGCCACTTCCTCCACACGCGAACGCGAAGCCGGTCGGACGTGCTCGATGAGCCAGCGTCCGGTATCGACGACCAGATGAACCACTGCCTCTTCGTGCAGATCCCCGTCCGCGTCTTCCCAGGGCGCGATCCACAAACGCAGCAGGCGCGGATTGGAGCGTATTGAGCTGCCGGACACGGCCGCGGTGCTGCCCGGCGCGATGGAACTAGCGCCATAGACGACAGGGGCCGCCGGCGCAGATCTCTCCTCTGGCGGCTTCGCTGGCTTAGGCAGGCCCAGGGTCGAATTCGCATAGATGCCGGAAACGGACGTACAGAGCGCGCCTGCGGGCGCCTGGCAGGCATAGCCGCTCGCACCCCCCACACCCGACATGGTCGATGCGCAGCCGACAAGCGTCAGGGCGATGAGGATCAGCGGCATTACGAATGCTCGATTCATCGCGCTGCATCCTTTTCCAACGCGGGGCCGACTGCGCTGGCCGCGGAGCGCGCGAGCCAGGCCTCGATCTGCGCGCTGCTCGCGGCGCCGGCGAGCACGCGACCGTCCGCGGCTGCGAGCGTAGGCGTGCCCGAGACGCCGAGTCGATCAGCCAGCGCGATGTTGCGGTCAATGGGGTGGGGGCATTCCCCGGCCGGGATCTTTTCGTCGCGCCACATCAGCGCGTGCCAGGCTGCGACCCGGTTCTCTGAGCACCAGACTGCGATCGCCTTGCTTCGTGCCTCGGGATGCAGCGACGCGATCGGCATGAGAAAGGTGTAGATCGTGATGTCGCTTAGACCCTTCGTCTCTGCCTCCAGCCTGCGGCAGTAGGGACAGTCCGGATCGCTGAAGATCACCAGCGTGCGTGCACCGGTGCCGCGCACCTCCTTCAAGGCATCGGCCAGAGGCAAGGACGAGAACTCGATGCGCGCGAGTGACTCCTTGCGTTCCGCCGTGAGGTCGCGCTGGGTTTCCATGTCGTAGAAATGACCGAACAGGAAGTACCGGCCGGTCGCATCGACGTAGGCGAGATTCGCGCCCATGAGCACTTCGTACACCCCGGGCCAGGGCGTGGCGTTGACCGCGCCGAAGCGTGTGGCGGGATAGAGCGCCTGCAGACGCTCGGCCATCGAGGCCGGCGTTGCTGCGCTCGTCTGTGCCGCGGCTGGAAGCGAGATTGCCGCACCGAGCATGCAAAGGCAGATCGCGCTGCGTAGGCTATTCATCGTCATCGTCCAATCTCCTTAGGGTTCGCCTGCGTTCAGAGAGGTAGGGAAATGCCTCGCTGTCATGGAATGCAGCGCCGAGGCTGCCCTGCAAGGAGACGCCTTGCGTCACCACCACATCGACCGTGCGTCCGGCATCGACTTCGATCACCGGGAACACTTTTTCCGCGAGGCTGATGTAGTACTGGGCGAGCCGATCGAGCGCGCGACCGACTCCGGTACCGAAGCCCGCCTCGAACTGCTTGCCGGCATCCACGCTACCGGTGGTGCCCAGCGGCGAAACGGACAGCGTGGTCGAGCTTTGCTGGAAGGCCTGGCCGATGCCGCTGGCCACACCGGCGAGCAATGCGTTTGCGAGCAACTGGCCCTGTTTCGACACTAGGCGACCACGCATGCCGGCCTTGCCGTCCTCGCCGGCCACGTAGCCCTTGATCGGGACGTCGATGGCAGTGCCGTCGCGGCTTACACAGGAAAGCGACTCGGTGCGAATGTAGGCGCGCTCCGAACTCACGTCGCCGTAGCCTGCACCGATCACGAAGCACTCCTTGATCCGCGAGCGAAATCGATTGGGCAGCACCGCGTGGTCCACCAGCCGCAGCAGCACGGGCTGGGGGTTGCGTTGTGACTGTCCGCCGGTAGGGGCGTCCAGACCGCCCAGCAGAATCGCGCGGGTGAACGCACCGCTAGGGATGTACCGGTCGGCGTCGCGCACCGGAGCGTTCGCAGTCTTGGATGCGTCTGCCGGCGCTTTCCCTGCTTTGGACAGCGTTCCGTCGGATATGGAGACACTCAGTATGCCGGTGGCTGCACCGGGCCCGCCGGCGATGGCGGGCGCGACGGGTGGGGCCAGGGTTGCGATCGAACCCGATCGAGCTGGCGCAGGCGGGGGCAGCCGCTCCCGGCCGCTGTCGGCTTGATTCGCACCAGGCCGACCCGGTCCGAAGTCGGGGCGGGCGG
>JACZJV010000183.1 GCA_014860355.1 Burkholderiales bacterium
AGGATTCCTTGAGAGCCACGCTGCGGACAACCTCGTCGATGTTGCTGGGCATGGGCATGCTCATGCTGGGCGCCGGGCTGCAGGGAACCCTGCTGGGACTGCGTGCGACGCTCGAGGGATTTCCCACCATCGTCACCGGTGCGGTCATGTCCTGCTACTACATCGGCTATCTCGGTGGCTCACTGGCCGCGCCCCGGCTGGTGCAGCGTGTCGGTCACATCCGCGTGTTTGCCGCCTTCACGTCGCTGGCCTCGGTGACCATCCTTCTCCAGGGGGTGTTCGTCGACCCTTGGCTATGGGGCCTGTTGCGTGCCGCTTCCGGGGTCTTCTTCGCCGGCATCTACATCATCGCCGAGAGCTGGCTCAACGCGCGCGCCGTCAACCGCTCGCGCGCCAGCCTGCTGGCGGTATACATGGTGGTGATCTACCTTGGTCTGGGGCTGGGTCAGTTTCTGCTCAATCTTGCCGATCCCGGGACCACCCGGTTGTTCATCCTGAGTTCGGTGCTGATTTCCCTGGCGCTGGTGCCCACCGCGCTAAGCGCGCAGCCCGCCCAGGAGTTCTCGGTACCCCGGCACATCCGACTGCTCGAACTGTTTGATGTCTCCCCGCTGGGCGTGATCGGGGTACTGTTTGCGGGGGCGATCTCGGGCACACTGTTTTCGCTCGGCCCACTGTTTGCTGCCGGAAGCGGGCTTGATACGGGCGGCGTCGCCGCCTTCATGGCGGCCAGCATTCTGGCCTCCGTGGCCACCCAGTTTCCGGTCGGTAGATTCTCCGACCGCTTCGACCGGCGCAAGGTACTCGTCGGCGTCTGCCTGCTTTCCGCCGGTTCTGCCGGCGCCGCGCTGCTGCTCGTCGACGGGCCCTTCGTGCTGTTTCTGTTCGCAGCGGCCGTCTACGGCGGTCTCTCGCTGACCATCTATTCGCAATCAATCTCCCACATCAATGACCACCTGCACCCCTCCCAGATGGTCGCGGCCAGCAGCACCCTGATCATCGTCAACGGCGTCGGCTCGGTGATTGGTCCCCTGCTCATCGCGGCGCTCATGCAGTGGTGGAGTGCTTCCGCCTACTTCGTGGGGCTGGCCGTGCTCCATCTCACCATGGCCTCATACACCCTGTGGCGCACCCGGCGGCGCCCACCCGTGCCCAGTGCCGCTAAGACCAGCTTCGTCGGGGTGCAGCCTCAGGCGGGGCCAGCGGGCAATCTTGCGCGCAGCGTCGATCCGCTCGATCCAGGAAAACCTTAGCACCCATCCTCGCGGGCGGGCACAGATGCGCGGGGGAACCCAGGTATGAGACCCTACGGGTTGGACGCGCACGCATGCCCGCGGAGCTCATGAAAGAACCTAAACAGCAGACCGCCGCGGAAGCGAACCAGCCCGGCACCGGTAAGACCGGGCCGGCGGATTTCGCCGGCCACACCCCCATGATGCAGCAATACCTGCGCATCAAGGCGCAGCACCCCGGGCTGCTGCTCTTCTATCGCATGGGCGATTTCTACGAACTGTTCCACGAGGACGCCGAGAAGGCGTCGCGGTTGCTGGGCATAACCCTGACCCGGCGCGGCGCCTCGGCCGGACAACCGATCAGGATGGCCGGCGTGCCATTCCACGCGGCCGAGCAATACCTGGCACGGCTGCTCAAGGCCGGCGAGTCGGTGGCGATCTGCGAACAGGTCGGGGACCCGGCGACCAGCAAGGGCCCGGTCGAGCGCCGGGTAACGCGGATCATGACCCCCGGCACTCTGACCGACGCCAACCTGCTGCCGGAGCGCGAAGAGCCGCTGCTGCTGGCAATCCGCGCCGGCGCGCG
>JACZJV010000023.1 GCA_014860355.1 Burkholderiales bacterium
CCCCTGGTGGTCAAGCTCGGTCACGTGGGTCCGCTTACCGGCGGCATTGCCCACCTGGGCAAGGATAACGAAAATGGTGCGCGCCTGGCCGTTGAGCAAGCCAATGCCAGGGGACTGAAGCTGGGAGGCAAAAGTGTCAAACTGGAATTGATCACCGAAGACGACCAGGCGGATCCCAAGGTCGGCACCACAGTGGCGCAAAAGCTGGTCGATGCCAAAGTTGCGGGCGTAGTCGGCCATCTGAACTCCGGCGTGACCATTCCGGCCTCGTCCATCTACAACCAGGCGGGCATTCCGATGATCAGCGGTTCGGCGACCAATCCCCAGCTGACCGAGCAGGGCTTCAAGAACGTGTTCCGCGTGGTCGGACGCGACGATCAGCAGGGGCCTGCGATAGCGAGCTACCTGGCGAGCGAGGTCAAGCCCAAGGTGGTGGCGGTGATCGATGATGCCACTGCGTACGGCGAGGGCTTGGCAAACGAGGTCGAGAAGACCCTGAAAGCGGCCGGCGTAAAAGTTTTGCCGCGCGAAAAGGGGACGGACAAGACCGCCGATTTCAAGGCGATCCTGACCAAGCTCAAGGGCAAGAAGCCCGACGCCGTGTTCTACGGTGGCATGGACGCGACCGGCGGCCCGCTGATGAAGCAAGGGCGCGAACTCGGCATCAAGGCCGTGTTCGCCTTTGGCGACGGCGCCTGCACCGACAAGATGAAAGAATTGGCCGGCGATGCCGCCGAAGGGCTGCTGTGCTCGCAGGCGGGGCTCCCGGTCCAGGCCGCGAACAAGAAGTTCCTTGAGGCCTACAAGTCGAAATTCAATATCGATCCCATCCTCTACGCACCGTTCACCTACGACGCGGCCAACCTGCTCGTCGAGGCGATGAAAAAAGCCGACTCGCCTGATCCGGTCAAGTACCTCCCCGAACTCGCCAAGATCAGCTACGAGGGCGCGAGCGGCAAGATCGAGTTCGACGACAAAGGCGACCGCAAGGACGCCGAGATGACCATCTTCACCATGAAAGGCGGCAAGATCGAGCCGATCGCCGTCATCAAGGGCGGCAGGACCACCAGGTTCGAGGATTTCCTCAAAGCTACGGCAGAACCCGAGAAGAAGTAAGCGCAGCGGAAAAATCCGGAGCAGTTTCGAAAACGGCGCCTTTCGGCGCCGTTTTTTTGCCTGCGGGCACGCCGTATCCGAGCCCGGAATTTGCAGGCGAGCGCAATGTCCGGACCTCGCAGCGGTCGACTGCTTTGCGTTCTGCACAACTTTGCGTTTAAATCGGCCCAGGCATGGATATCTTTCTGCAACAAATCATCAACGGGCTCACCCTGGGCAGCGTCTACGCCGTTGTCGCGCTGGGCTATACCATGGTCTACGGCATCATCCAGCTGATCAATTTCGCCCACGGCGAACTGGTAATGATAGGCGCCATGGTCGCATTCTCGGTGATAGGCGCACTCGCCGGAACGCAGTTGCCGCCTGTGCTGATCGTCCTCGCCGGGATACTGGTCGCGGTCCCGGTTTGCATGGCGGTGGGCTACACCATGGAGCGCATCGCCTACCGGCCGCTGCGCGGCGCGCCGCGCCTCGCGCCCCTGATCACGGCCATCGGCATCTCCATCATCCTGCAGCATGTGGCGCTGCTGGTCTGGAGCCGCAATCCTCTTGCGTTTCCGCAGATCATCCCGCTGGTCAGTTTCAACGTCGGCGGAGCGATCATCACCGGCGTGCAGATCGCCATCATCCTGACTTCGCTCCTGATGATGGTGGGGCTGACACTGATGGTGTATCGCACCAAGCTCGGCATCGCCATGCGCGCGACCTCCCAGAACCCGCAGGTGGCCGGTCTGATGGGCATAGACATCGACCGCATCATCGCCTTCACTTTTATCGTCGGCGCAGGCCTGGCGGCGGTCGCCGGTGTGATGGTCGGCACCTACTACGGCATCGCCCACTACAGCATGGGTTCATTGCTGGGCATGAAGGCGTTCTCGGCCGCAGTGCTCGGCGGCATAGGAAATCTTGCAGGGGCGATGCTGGGCGGCATACTGCTCGGCGTTGTCGAAGCCCTGGGCGCGGGTTATATCGGCGATCTGACCAACAATGTCTTCGGCAGTAATTATCAGGACGTGTTCGCGTTCCTGATGCTGATCGCCGTGCTGGTGTTTAGGCCTTCCGGATTGCTCGGAGAGCGGGTAGGAGACCGCGCGTGAAGCGCAGGACGCGAAACGCCGCATGCGCGCCGGGCTTAGGCAGATGAACATTCTTTCCCCTGCGCGGGCGAAGTGGCTTGGTGTCGCATTGATCGCACTCACGCTCATCGGACTGCCGTTTGCGCTATCGTCGGTGGGAACCGCCTGGGTGCGCATTGCCAATCTCGCCATTCTGTTCACTTTCCTCGCGCTCGGTCTGAACATCGTCGTCGGTTTTGCCGGGCTGCTCGACCTCGGATACATCGCCTTCTACGCCGTGGGCGCCTATGCTTACGCCCTGCTCGCATCACCGCATTTCGACCTGCACCTGCCGTTCTGGGTGATCTTGCCGATAGGGGCGCTGGTCGCCTGTCTGTTTGGCGTGCTGCTGGGCGCGCCCACGCTCAAATTGCGCGGCGACTACCTCGCCATCGTCACCCTGGGTTTCGGCGAAATCGTGCGCATATTCCTCAACAATCTATCGCAGCCGGTCAATATTACCAACGGCCCGCAAGGCATCTCGCGCATCGACCCGTTCAGCTTCGGCTCGTTTAGTTTCAGCCAAAACGAGACCATCGTCGGCCTCGCGTTTTCCGGACCGATCAAGTACTACTACATCCTGCTGGCCCTGCTGCTGCTAGCGATCGTGGTCAATCTGCGGCTGCAGCACTCGCGCATCGGCCGCGCCTGGGAAGCGATACGCGAGGACGAGGTCGCGGCACGCGCGATGGGCATAGACACCACCCGCATCAAACTGCTCGCATTCGCCATGGGTGCTTCCTTTGGCGGCATCGCCGGCGGCATGTTTGCCGCCATTCAGAGTTTCATCAGCCCGGAAAGCTTTGTGCTGGTCGAATCCATCATGGTGCTGTCCATGGTGGTGCTGGGCGGCATGGGCAACGTCTGGGGAGTGGTGCTGGGCGCGGTGCTGCTATCCTTCGTGCCGGAACTGCTGCGCTACACCGTCGAGCCGCTGCAGCAATCGCTGTTCGGCAGATCGATCATCGAGCCGGAGGTCATCCGCATGCTGCTGTTCGGCATGGCGCTGGTGCTGATGATGCTTTACCGGCCGGCGGGCTTGCTGCCGTCGGCCGTCAGAAAGCGCGAGCTGACCAAACCGCAGGGGCGGGAGGCATGAGCGGCGCTCTGCTCGAATGCAAGGGACTGGACAAGCGCTTTGGCGGCGTGCTGGCACTGGCCGAAGTCGGGTTCAACATCAACCGCGGCGAGATCTACGGGCTGATCGGACCCAACGGCGCCGGCAAGACCACCTTGTTCAACGCGCTTACGGGCATCTACGCGTACGATTCGGGCGGCTTCAGTTTTGCGGGCGAAACGCTCGCGGGGCTCAGACCGGACCAGATTGCGGCGCGCGGCATTGCGCGCACCTTCCAGAACATCCGCTTGTTCGGCAATCTCTCCGCTCTGGACAACGTGATGATAGGGCGGCACGTACGCACTCGCGCCGGCGTGTTCGGCGCGATTTTGCGCACCCGCGCCACGCGCGAGGAAGAGGCGGCGATCGAAAAGCGCGCGCTGGAGCTGCTCGAATATGTAGGCATCGCCGCGCGCGCCAATGACGTCGCGCGCCAGCTCCCCTACGGCGACCAGCGGCGGCTGGAAATAGCGCGCGCCCTCGCAACCGAGCCCAAGCTGCTGGCGCTGGACGAGCCGGCCGCCGGGATGAACGCCACCGAGACGCTAGAATTGAGAAAGCTGCTCGAGCGCGTACGCGCCGACGGCACCACGATCCTGCTGATCGAGCACGACATGAAACTGGTGATGGGCCTGTGCGACCGCGTATTGGTGCTCGACTATGGCCGCAGTATCGCCGAAGGTCCGCCGCGCGAGGTTCAGAGCGATCCGCGCGTGATCGAGGCGTATCTGGGGGGCGCAGTCGCAGGTGCGGCGGCATGAACCTGCTGGAGCTGACGCGGCTGGAAGTGGCATATGGCGGCATCAAGGCAGTCAGGGGCATAAATCTCAAGGTGCCAGAAGGCGAGCTGGTGTGCCTGATCGGCACCAACGGCGCCGGCAAGACCACCACCCTGAAGGCGATCGCGGGGCTGCTGCCGGTCGCGGCGGACGCAATTCGCTATGAGGGAGCGCCGATCGGGGGCGCGCGTTCGTTTGAACTGGTGCGTCGCGGGCTGGCGCTGGTGCCGGAAGGGCGCGGCGTGTTCGGCCAACTCACGGTCGCGGAAAATCTTGCCATGGGAGCCTACGTGCGCAGCGATGCGGCGGCGGTTAGCTCGGACCTGGAGCGAGTGTTCAGCCTGTTCCCGCGCCTGGCCGAGCGGCGCGGCCAGTCTGCCGGTACGCTCTCTGGTGGCGAACAACAGATGCTCGCCATAGGCCGCGCGCTTATGAGCCGGCCGAAGCTGTTGTTGCTCGACGAGCCCAGCATGGGACTTGCCCCGTTGATGGTGCAGAAGATTTTCGAGACCATACTGGCAGTGGCGAAGGACGGCGTGACCATACTTCTGGTGGAGCAGAACGCGCGGCTGGCGCTGGAGGTGAGCAGTCACGGCTATGTGATGGAAACCGGGCTGATTACGCTGTCGGGGCCCGCGCGCGAACTGCTCACTGACCCGAAGGTGCGCGCGGCTTACCTGGGCGAGGCCGACTGAGCGTGTCCAGGATCGGCTTGCGCCACGGTCATTTTACCTTGGCCAGGTCGGCCTCGGTGGTGAACGAGTCGGCATAGAATTCATCCTGCGGCAGTGAGCACAGGGCGCCGAAGTCGCGCCGGGCCGCTTCGATCACCACGGGTGCGCCGCAGGCATAGACCTGGTGGCCGGAAAGATCGGGGAAATCCTCGATTACCGCGCGATGGACGAAACCCCCGCGCCCGGTCCACGCGTCCTCGGGCCGCGCGTCGGACACGACCGGCACGTAGCTGAATTGAGCGTGCTTCGCCGCCCACCCCCGGGCCAGTTCGTCCATGTACAGGTCACTTGGTCGGCGACCGCCCCAGTACAGGGACATAGGCCGTGTCATGCCCTTGTATAGCGCCTGTTCGATTACCGCCTTGATCGGCGCAAAGCCGGTACCGCTGGCGAGCAGCACCATCGGTTTCTGGCTGTCCTCGCGCAGAAAAAAAGTGCCGTGCGGCCCTTCAAAGCGCAGGATGTCGCGAGGCTTCATCTTTTCGAACACGTGGTCCGTGAACAGACCCCCGGCGACACGGCGCACGTGGATCTGCAGGAGTTCGTCCTCATGCGGCGCATTGGCCAAGGAATAGCTGCGCCGCTTTCCGTCCTTGAGCAAGAACTCGATATACTGCCCTGCCAGGTATTGCAGGCGCTCGTTTGCCGGAAGCTTGAGGGTAATCACTGCCACGTCCGCCACCGGCATTTCAATGGTCTGCACGCGGCAGGGCAGGATTTTGATCTGCTGGTCCTTGATCGCGCCAACCTCGCGGCATTCGATGACGATGTCGCCCAGCGGCCGGGCGACACAGAACAGGGCCAGGCCGCGCGCCTGCTCGTCTGCCGACAGCGCCGTGTCGGAATGCTTGCCGTAATCGACCTTGCCTTCGAGCAGCTTGCCCTTGCAGCTGCCGCAGGCGCCGTTGCGGCAGCCGTAGGCGAGTCCAAATCCTTCGCGCAAGGCGGCAACCAGGACGCTCTCCTCAGGCTGGACCTGGAAGCTGTGGCCGCTGGGCCGGATGGTGACCTGGTGGGACATAGTCGAAAACCTAGTTGAATACGAGGGGATGCCCCCTCATGCTCCCCTGGATCGGCCAGCCGCAAAAAAGCTGTTTTGCAGCAGGTTTTCGGTCGATCGCGATAAGAGCGGGTACAATTTTACTATGAAGAAGCTGCTCATCGTTGGCTGCGGCGATATAGCGCTGCGCGCATTGCCGCAACTCGTGCTCGATTATGAGGTCTTCGGACTGGCGCGCACGCGAGCCCAGGCCGAGCGCATCGCGGCCCTGGGCGCGAAACCGCTCCCTGGCGATCTTGACGATGCGGCCACCTTGCCGGCGCCGGCCGAAATGGCGGAACTGGTATTGCATCTTGCGCCGCCGGGCGAAAGCGGCGAGACCGACCAGCGCAGCGCCAACCTGATCGCCGCGCTCTCGTCGCGGCCGCCCGCTCGCCTGGTCTACATAAGCACCAGCGGCGTCTATGGGGATTGCGCCGGTGCGAGGGTGGATGAGGACCGCCCGGTGGCTCCGTGCACCGTGCGCGGAGCGCGCCGGGCGGACGCGGAACGCGCGCTGCTCGCCTGGGGCGAGCAAAGCGGCGTGGCGGTGTGCGTGCTGCGCGTGCCCGGGATCTACGCGGCCGAGCGCCTGCCGCTGGCACAACTCAAGCGTGGCGCGCCGGTATTGCGCTCCGAAGACGACGTGTATACCAATCACATCCACGCCGATGACCTCGCCGCCATCTGTGTGACCGCGCTGGCACGCGGCGCGGCCGGCCGCGTCTACAACGCAAGCGACGACAGCGAAATGAAAATGGGCGATTACTTCGATCTGGTGGCCGACCGCGCCGGCTTGCCGCGACCGCCGCGCATCACACGTGCGGCAGCCGAGGCAGGTGCGATTTCGGAAGGACTGTTGTCTTTCATGCGCGAATCGCGGCGCCTGGTCAACACGCGCATGAAAACGGAGCTAGGGATACGGCTGCGTTACCCCAGCGTGCATGAAGGCGTGCCGCAAGTGGTCGCGGGTTGAAGTTGTGGATAGTCTGTTGGTGCTCACTAACCTGCCAGACCGCGCCAGCGCGGAAAAGCTCGCGACTTTGCTCATCGAACAGAAGGTGGCCGCCTGCGTCAATGTTCTTGCCCCCTGCGACTCCGTATATCGCTGGCAGGGGAAGATTCAGCGCGACGAGGAGCATCCGCTGCTGATCAAGACTGCGCAGGACCGATACGCCGAGCTGGAAGCGTCGATTCGCGCCAACCATCCGTATGAACTTCCCGAGATCATTGCAGTCCCAATCATTCGCGGCCTGCCGGCCTATTTGCGGTGGGTCGAGTCCGAAACGCGTCCCGGCGCGCCGACCTGACCCCACAATCCCCATATGAAATCCGACATGTATCGAATTCTTGCGCTGCTGTTCGCAATCTGCCTGCATGGGGCGGCAGCCGCACAGGAACTGCTTCCACCCGAAGTTGCGTTCAAATTCTCGGCGCAGGCACTGGATGCGAGCACGCTCGAGGTGCGCTACCGGATTGCCGACGGCTACTACATGTACCGCGACAAATTCAAATTCGCAGCCGAGCCGGCAACGGTCAAACTGGGCGCAGCGCAGTTTCCCCCGGGCGACATCCATGACGACGAGTTTTTCGGCAAGGTCGAGACCTATCGCAAGGAGGTGCGTATCCGGCTGCCATACACGCGTGATGCGCCCACGGAAAAGCTCAAGCTGTCGGTCACCTCCCAGGGCTGCGCCGATGTGGGCGTGTGCTACGTGCCGCAGCAGCAGACTGCGGAAATCGAACTCCCGCCTGCGGGTAGCGCAGCGGCCGGGCCAGCGCCCACAGCGGAAACGGCGCCCCCCCCCGGCGCCGGCGGCGGAATTGGCGAAGAAGCCCGTTTCGAGAGTCTGCTCGCCTCGGGCAGTCTGTGGCTGATCGCCGCGGCGTTTTTCGGCGCCGGCCTGTTGCTGACTTTCACTCCCTGCGTCCTGCCGATGATTCCGATTCTGTCGGGCATCATCGTCGGCGAAGGCCGCAACGCCACACGCACACGCGCGTTCGCGTTGTCTTTCGCCTATGTCATGGGTATGTCGGTCACCTACACCGCAATCGGCGTCGCCGCAGCGCTATCGGGTAACCTGCTGTCGGCGGCCCTGCAAAACCCCTGGGTATTGTCTACCTTCGCCGCCGTGTTCGTGTTGCTGTCGCTGTCGATGTTCGAGTTTTACGAGCTGCAGTTGCCGGCGGCCTTTCATACCCGCATGACCAAGGCGAGCAACCGCTTCAAGGGCGGCCATCTGGGAGCGGTGGTGCTGATGGGAGTCTTTTCGGCCGCGATCGTCAGCCCCTGCGTGGCGGCGCCGCTGGCAGGCGCCCTGCTGTACATCAGCCAGACCCGCGATGTGCTGCTGGGCGGGACCGCACTATTCGCCATGTCTATCGGCATGGGCGTTCCCTTGATTCTGGTAGGCGTATTCGAGGGCGCGTTCCTGCCCAAGTCCGGCCACTGGATGCGTTCGGTCAAGCATTTCTTCGGTGTGATGCTGCTCGCCGTGGCGATCTATATCGTTTCGCCGGTGCTACCGGTCGTGGCCCAGATGCTCGCTTGGGCAGCGCTGCTGATAGGTTCGGCCATGGTGCTGCGCGCGATCGATCCGCTGCCACCGGATGCGGGGGCCGGCGCGCGGCTGTGGAAAGGGGTCGGCTTTCTGGCGCTGCTTACCGGTGCGGCGCTGACGATCGGCGTGCTTGCGGGCAGCCGGGATCTGCTGCGACCGCTGGGTGGGCTCACCGCCGGTGGCGATCGCGCGGTGCAGAAAGTGCGTTTTACGCGCGTCAGGAATGTGGCTGAACTCGACGCGAAGCTTGCCGCCCCAGGCAGGCCGGTGATGCTGGATTTCTACGCAGACTGGTGTGTATCGTGCAAGGAAATGGAGGCCTTCACTTTCACCGACGCGCGGGTGAAAGCGAAAATGGAACAAATGCTGCTGCTGCAGGCGGACGTGACCGAAAATTCGCCGGAAGACAAAGCCCTGCTCAAGCGCTTCAAGCTGTTCGGGCCGCCCGGGATTATCTTCTTCGACCGGCAAGGCAGGGAAGTCGACGGATTGCGCGTGATCGGTTACGAACCGGCGGATACTTTCCTTACCAGCCTCAACCGCGCCGCCGGCCTGTGATTGCTTGACATCCTCTGCCCAGTTTGAAACACTGGGTGGCACAAAAATCGTGGTTCATCCACATATCCGGTTCTTCAATCGAGGAGGTCAGCATGGGCAATTTCGTCACGCGCTTTATTCCCGCAGCCCTTATCGCGGCATTGCTAGCGACTCCGGCATTCGCCCAGCAGAAGGAAATAAAGATCGGCGTCATCTATGATTACACCGGCCCGCTCGCCGATGGCGGTTCGGCAGCGGCGGCGCAAGGAACCAAGAGCGCCATCGATATGATCAACGAAAAGGGCGGCGTAGAGGGCTACAAGATAAACGCAATCTACGCCGATGCGCAAAGCAAGGGCGAGGTGGCGATCAGCGAGACTGAACGCCTGCTCAATCAGGAAAAAGTCGATCTTATTCTGGGCGTGTACTCCAGCGGTCAATGCGTGCCGATGTCGGCCAAAGTGGACGCGGCGAAGAAGTTCATGTGGGCCACGGTCTGCGTATCTTCCGCGGTGTTCAAGGACCGGAACTTGAAGTACGTGTTCCGGCCGCAGGTACACAGCGATCAATACGGATTCACGTCCTGCGATTTCCTGAAGCAGAACAGCCAGAAGAAGCTGGGGATCAAACCGGGCGATCTCAAAGTGGCGATCATCTACGAAGACGGACCCTATGGCGCCGGCAACGCCAGCGCAAATGACTCCTCGTGCAAGGAAATGGGCATGAAAGTGGTGCTCAAGGAAGGCTATACTGCGACCGCCCCCGACCTGTCCACCCTGGTGACCAAACTGCGCCGCGCGCGCCCGGACGTAATCCTGCACACCGGCTACAACCCCGACATCACGCTGTTCCTGCGCCAGGCGAAGGAGCAAGGCTTGAAATGGAAGGCGCTGATCGGCCACGGCGCAGGTTATGGCCAGATCGCCAAATTGACCGAAACCTTCGGCGAGGACGTGAACTACCTGTTCAACGTCGATCCGGCGGCGGCCCAATTGCTCGACCCGAAAACGCTCAAACCGGGCATGGGCGATCTGACCAATGAAATGGTCAAACGCTACCAGGCGGTGAAGGGCCCGGGCGAAGTGCCGCCGCATGCGAGCATGGGCTTCAACCACACGTACGTCTTTCTCACCGATGTGCTGCCGCGGGCGATCAAGAAATACGGCGGCTACGATGCCGAAGCCTTGCGCAAAGCCGCGCTAGACACCGACATTCCGGTCGGCGGCACCATCCAGGGCTACGGCGTGAAATTCCTTCCCCCTGGAAACAAGATGTCGGGGCAGAACGAACGCGCCTCGATGGTGGTGATGCAATACGTCAAAGGCAAGACATTCATTGTCTGGCCGAGTGCGATACGCACAGCCGAACCCGTGATGCCGCTGCCCAAAGGCCACGCTTACGCGCCGTAACGCCGCTTAGCGCCAAGTGCTGCAGCTAAATGGGCTGACCAAGAAGTTCGGGGGATTCACCGCAGTCAGCGGCGTGTCCTTCGAACTCGAGGAAGGGGAAATTCTCGGGCTGATCGGTCCCAACGGCTCGGGCAAGAGCACCATCTTCAATCTCATCGCCGGCATGCATGCGCCGACGGCGGGGTCCATCCGCTTTCAGGGAAAAGAAATCGGCGGCTTGCTGCCGGCGAATGTCTGCCATCTCGGAGTCGGCCGCACCTATCAGATTCCGCGGCCGTTTCGCAAACTCTCCGTCCTTGAAAATGTCGCGGTCGCGGCGTTCTACGGCCAGAACGGGCGCGTCGCCCGCTCTCTGGCCTGGCAGCATGCGGAAGAAGCGCTGGACCTGGTGCAATTGTCTTATGCCAACCATGCGCGCGTCGACGGCCTGGGCGCGGCAGGGCTGAAGAAACTCGAGCTGGCGCGCGCCCTCGCGACCCAGCCCAGGCTGTTGCTCGCGGATGAAAGCCTGGGCGGGCTGGACGAAAAGGAGATGGACCAGGCGGGCGACATGCTCGCGCGCGTGCGCAAGGAAAAGGGCATCACCATCGTCTGGGTCGAGCACATCATGGGCGTGCTGATGCGCATCGTCGACCGATGCATCGTCCTCGACCATGGCGAGTTGATCGCGCAGGGTTTGCCGCGCGAAGTGGCACACGACCCCAAGGTGATCGAGGTATACCTCGGCAGCGACGCAGCCGAAGTTCAGCAGCGGGTGGATGCCTGAGCCATGCTTGAACTCAAATCGGTCTCCGCCGCATACGGCAGTTTCCAGGCGCTGTTCGACGTTTCACTCAAGGTGGAGGCGGGCGAGGCGGTGGCGGTGATCGGCCCCAACGGCGCCGGAAAAACCACCCTGTTGCGCGTGATCTCCAAGCTGATGGAAGTAACTGCGGGCGTAGTCAGCATGGAGGGCGTTTCATTGAACACCGTACCGGCGCACCGCGTGATCGAACTGGGTATCGCGCATGTGCCGGAGAACCGGCGCCTGTTTCCGCGACTGACGGTGGAGGAGAATCTGCGCATCGGCGCCTATCCGCAGGCGGCGCGCGCGCGCTATGCCGAGCGCCTGGAATTCGTCTACAGCCTGTTTCCGCGCATGCAGGAGAGGCGCGACCAACTCGCCGGGACCCTTTCAGGCGGCGAACAGCAGATGTGCGCGATTGGGCGCGGCC
Organism: Burkholderiales bacterium; assembly: GCA_014860355.1. Classification (GTDB taxonomy): domain Bacteria; phylum Pseudomonadota; class Gammaproteobacteria; order Burkholderiales; family SG8-39; genus 2-12-FULL-64-23. The sequence goes on from JACZJV010000023.1 coordinate 11,622, forward strand.
TGATGTCGGGACCCAAGTTGCTGCTGCTGGACGAACCATCGGCCGGCCTGGCGCCGGTGATCGTGCAGCAGGTTTTCGCTCTGGTGCAGAAGATCCGCGCCGAAGGCTATACCGTGCTGATCGTGGAGCAGAACATTCAGCAGGTGCTTAAGGTGGTGGAGAGGGCCTACCTGCTCGAAGTGGGGCGAATAAAGATGAGTGGAAAATCCGCGGAGTTGCTCGCCAGCGACGATATCCGCCGCGCCTACATCGGACTATAGAGACCATGGAAATCTTCGACGTGTTCCTGCTGGAAACGGTGCTCAACGGGCTCTTGTTCGGGGGCGTGCTCGCGCTGCTCGCGCTCGGACTCAATCTGGTGTTTGGCGTCATCGACGTGGTCTGGATCTGTTATGCCGAACTGATGATGATCGGCATGTACGCCGTATATTATCTTCATACCGTGTACGAAGTGCCGCTGCTCATCGCCATGGTCCTCGGCATCGCCGCGGTGTCGCTTGCCGGCGCGGCGCTGCACCAGTTTGTCATCCGCCCGGTGCTCGCGACCGAGCCAATCAATCAATTGCTGGTGACCGGCGGGATGCTGTTTTTCCTGCAGGCGGTGGCGACGCTCGCCTTCGGTGTCGAGTTCAAGAACCTGGGGCTGGCGCTGCCAAGCGTTACGCTGGGCGAAATCATGCTGCCGCAGTCGCGCATCTATGCCGCGGGGACGGCTCTCGTCGCTATGCTCGGCCTCGCCCTGTTTCTGAAAAAAACCTACCTCGGCACCGCCATCCGCGCCATCAGCCAGGACCGCGCCATCATGCCGCTGATGGGGGTGAACCCGAGCCGCATCTATTTGATCACCTCGGCCCTGGGCGGGGGACTTGCCGGCCTCGCAGCCTGCTTGCTGGTGCTGCAGTACGACGTGCATCCGGCCATCGGCCTGACATTCGGCCCGATCACCTTCATGGTTTGCGTGCTGGGCGGGCTGGGCAACATGCTCGGCGGTTTCATCGCCGCCTTTATCTTCGCGCAGCTGATTTCGATCGGTGGTTTCTTCTTTCAGATCGAATGGGGATACGTCATGGCCTTTGTGTTTTTCATCGTTATGATGTTCGTCCGGCCGCAGGGGCTGTTGGGCAGAAAGAGCTGAGGGCCGGTTCCATGACCACACACGACGCAAGCCCCGTATGAATCGCGCTGCCTGGATCGCGATAGGCGTATTCGCCCTGCTGCCGGTGGCGGGCATCGGCGACTACTATTTGCATCTGCTGATCACGGTCATGTTGTGGTCGTTCATATACACGGGCTGGTCCCTGATGGGACGATTCGGTCTGGTGTCATTGGGCCACGGCGCGTTCGTGGGCATAGGTGCCTATGTCACCACCATGCTGTGGAACCACTACGGCGTTACGCCATGGATTGGCATACCGCTCGCCGTGCTGCTCTCGGTCATCGTATCCGTATTGATCGGCTATCCCTGCTTTCGTTTTCGCATCACCGGACACTATTTTGCGCTGGTGACTCTCGCGCTCACCGAGGTCGTGCGCATGCTGATCGTGGCGCTGCGCGATTTCACCGGCGGCTCGCTCGGTGTGACCCCCGAAGTTGCGCTTGCCGGCGGCAGGTCGTTCTCGCTGGTCGCGTTGCAGTTCGCGCACAAGGAAGTGTTTTTCTACATCGCACTCGCATTCTGGCTGTTCGGGCTCCATGTTTGGCGCCGCATCGACGGCGGCATGATCCGTTATGCCATGGAAGCGATCAGCCAGGAAGAGGATGCGAGCGCCTCGGTGGGCATCAATGTGACCCGCGCGAAGCTGCTCATCACCATGATTTCGGCCGCTCTTACAGCGGTAGGCGGCGCGCTCTACGGCCAGTACCAGCTTTACATCAACCCTGACACGGTGTCGGGCGTCGGCTTGTCGCTGCAGATCGTGTTCGCGGTGATAGCCGGCGGCATGTTCGTGCAGCTGGGGCCTACCGTGGGCGCTGTGTTCACGCTGCTGCTGGCCGAAGGCCTGCGCGTCGCCGTGGGACACGAAGTGCACGGCCTGGACTCAACCATTTACGGCCTGATGCTGGTGCTCTTCATTATCTACATGCCGCACGGGATCCTCGGCAAGGTGCTCGAAGCACGCGCGCGCAAGACCGGCGAGGCCGCTACCGCCAAAGGCTGAGCTGGGGCTTGCGGCCCTGCTCCGAGGGCCCTTTCAAGGGGCCGGTCAGGTGCAAGCGTGCTGGCCTCGCCCCTTCCCTGGTCCCCTCTGCGATCCCGCGTTTGCGCATCGGCGGGATGAACCGGCGAACTACTTCTTCACCTCCAGCATGATTTTGCCGATGTGTTTGCTCGACTCCATCAATTCGTGCGCGAGCTTCGCGTCTTTCAGCGGAAAGGTGGCGTGGATCACCGGTTTCACCTTGCGCGATTCGAGCAGTGGCCAGACTTGCTTGTGCAAATCCTGGGCGATCGCCGCCTTCTGCGCCACCGTGCGGGGCCGCAGAGTCGAACCGGTGTAGGTGATGCGTTTGATCATGATGGGCAGGAAATCCAGTTCGACCTTGCTCGGCTGCAGGAACGCGATCTGCACCAGCCGGCCTTCCAGCGCCAGCGATTTGAGGTTTTTCTCGATATAGGGGCCGCCCACCATGTCAAGAATCAGGTCCACCCCTTTCTTGTCGGTGAGTCGGGCGACTTCGGCCACGAAATCCTGTTCACGGTAATTGAACGCGGCGTCCGCCCCGATTTTTTTGCAGAAATCCGCTTTCTCCTTGTTGCCGACGGTGGTGTAGACAGTCGCGCCGAATGCCTTGCCCAGCTGAATGGCGGTGAGGCCGATGCCGCTGGAGCCGCCGTGCACCAGGAAGGATTCACCCGCTTTCAGCCGGCCGCGGTCGAACACGTTGGTCCACACGGTGTAAAAATTTTCGGGCAAGGCGGCGGCCTCCTGCAAGGACAGGCCGTCGGGGATGGGCAGGCAATGCGGCGCAGGCACCGCACAGTATTCGGCGTATCCACCGCCCGGTGTCAGCGCGCATATCAGGTCTCCGGTCTTCCATTGCGTCACGTCGGGCGCGACGGCGCAGATGCGCCCGGCGACTTCGAGGCCCAAAATAGGAGACGCGCCGGGGGGCGGCGGATAACTGCCGGAGCGCTGTAACACGTCCGGGCGGTTAACGCCGGCGTAGTTCACTTCGATCAGGACTTCACCCGCTTGCGGCAGCGGGTTCGGCCCTTCGGCCGGCTTCAGTACATCGGCGGTGCCGCCTTTACCGTGGTCTATGTAAAGCATGATAGGAACTCCTGTTGATCATCTGTAGAAAAAATTGAAACCCTGCACCGGGGTGTCAGATCAGAGTAGAAGATGAGGGGATGCCTGCGCTAGCGCTGCATCAAAATTGGAGGCCGGTTCAGCAATTCTGAAGCCAGCGCTAAGCCTTGGCGGCCAAAGTGTGCTCCACCAGATTTGCCCAGTAGCTCGCCCCTAGAGGCAATATCTGGTCGTTGAAATCATAGTTCGGGTTGTGCAGCATGCAACCACCCTCCCCTGGACCGTTCCCGACGAAAACATAGCAGCCCGCCTTGGCCTGCAACATGAAGGCAAAGTCTTCCGAGCCCATCGTCTGCGGCACCCGCAGAACGTTTTGCGGCCCGACCATGGCCTGCATCACAGCGGAGCAGATTTCGGTTTCGGGGGCGGCGTTGATTAGCGGCGGATAGCGCCGCTCATAGTGCACTTTGACCTGGGCGCCGTAAGTCGCGGCAACGCCGGCGCAAAGCTCGCGCAGGCGGCGCTCGAGCAGGTCCTGCACCTCCGGCCTGAATGCGCGTGCGGTACCGCGTACTATGGCTGCGTCCGGAATCACGTTCCAGGTATCGCCGGCGTGAATCTGTGTGACCGTGACTACCGCGGGCTCGACCGGGTCGATGTTGCGGCTGGTTATGGTCTGCAGCGCCTGCACCAGCGCCGATGCGGCGACGATCGGGTCGACTCCCGTATGCGGCAGGGCGGCATGGGAGCCGCGGCCGGTCAATTCGATCTCGAAGATATCGAATGAGGCCATCATCGGTCCGGCGCGCAAGCCGAACTGTCCGACCGGCATGCCAGGCCAGTTGTGCATGCCGTATACAGACTCGCACGGGAATTTCTCGAACAGGCCCTGTTCCACCATCTCGCGCCCGCCGCCCTCGTTTTCCTCGGCCGGCTGGAAAATGAAATGCACCGTGCCGTCGAAGTTCCTGGTCTGAGAAAGATACTTCGCCGCGCCAAGCAGCATGGCGGTATGGCCGTCATGGCCGCAGGCATGCATTTTTCCGTCATGCTGCGAGCGGTGGCCGAAGGTGTTTTTTTCGTGGATGTGCAGTGCGTCCATGTCGGCACGCAGGCCGATGGCGCGACTGCCCGAACCTGCGCTAAGGGTACCCACCACGCCGGTGCGGCCCAGGCCCCGATGCACGCGCAAGCCGAATGACTCGAGCTTTTGCGCCACCAACGCGGACGTACGCAGCTCCTCGAACGCAGTTTCCGGGTGTGCATGCACGTCGTGGCGCCATTCGGCCATCTCCGCGTGAATCTCCAAAATTTTCTCCAAAACCGCCATTTTGTAGTCCTCTTAACGACAGGAAGCGCTTACTCAGTTGCTCCGAAATGCGGGCACATCATCAGCGACGCCCCTCCGGGCCACCCTCGGCAGCCGTTGCCTACGCAATTATAATGGCGCGTCCGCAATACAAGAGAGCAAACGTGAGAAAACATATCAAGGGCATAGACCATGTGGTCATAGCGGCCAGTAATCTGGACGAGGCCCAGGATACGTTTCGGCGCATGGGTTTCACCCTCACCCCACGCGGCCATCATACGCTGGGTTCGGAGAATCACTGTGTCATGTTCGGCCGGGACTATTTCGAGCTGCTGATGGTGCCGCAGCGACTGCCGGGCCGCGAATACTATTATGACTTTGCCCGTATCGGCGACGGTCTGGCGGCGGTCGCCTTGAAGACCGACAACGCGCGCGGCGCGTTCGGCGAACTTAGCGCGGCGGCACTTGCCCCGTCCGATCCGGTTGATTTCTCGCGCCCGGTGCAACTTTCGGGGGAAACCAAGATTGCATCGTTTCGCATTACCCAGTTGGGGCTGGAGCAGACTCCTGGCGGACAGGTGTTTCTGTGCCAGCATTTTACCCGCGACGTGGTGTGGCGGCCCGAATACCAGACGCACGCGAATACCGCGACAGGCCTTGCCGCGCTGGCTATCGTCAGCGCGGACGTAAGCGCGACTGCCAGGGCCTACGAACGCCTGTTCGACGCCAAGGCCGAGGCTATCGGCGAGGGCTTGTTGATCGATACCGGCGACACGCCCATCGCTATTGTCGACGAGGCCGCGCTGGCGAAAAGACTGCCCGGGGTGTGGATTAGCGCGCGCCACCAGCCCTGCATGACGGCGCTATTTATCCGAGTCGCCGATCGCGACACGGTGGAGCGCATCCTGCTCGCGGGCGGGCTGCATCCGGCACGCATGCCCGATGGTTCGGTCGCCGTCGGTGCGGCCGAAGCACACGGAGTGGCGATTGTTTTCGGCTAGCGAATTCACTAAAGCCTTACAGGCCATTTCAGATTTGCCGAAATGGCCCCCGACTTAGGGGAGTTATCTCCATTTTGAGCTCTTAGTTTCCTGCGCGGACAGGCGCAGAGCTGACGGGGCTTCCCCTTTCGCCCAGCCCTTGGTGCCCGGAGGGTTTAATCTTCCTTGAGCCACTGGGCGGCATCGAGAGCGTAGTAGGTAAGTATGCCGTCTGCACCGGCGCGCTTGAACGCGAGCAGTGCTTCCATGGCGCAGACTTTCTCGTTGATCCAACCCTTCATGCCTGCCGCCTTGAGCATCGCGTACTCGCCGCTCACCTGATATACGAATGTCGGCGCTTTGAACTCGTCTTTGACTCGCCGCAGGATGTCCAGGTAAGGCATACCCGGCTTTACCATCACCATGTCTGCGCCTTCCTGCAGATCCAACCCCACTTCCCACAAAGCTTCGTCGCTATTGGCGGGGTCCATCTGATAGGTAAATTTGTTTCCTTTTCCCAGGTTGGCGGCGGAACCGACTGCGTCGCGAAACGGGCCGTAGAATCCGGACGCGTACTTGGCCGAATAAGCCATTATTCGGGTATGAATGTACTTCCTGTTGTCCAAGGCGGCGCGAATGCGGCCGATGCGCCCGTCCATCATGTCAGAGGGGGCGACTATGTCCACTCCGGCAGCGGCCTGGGTCAGCGCCTGCTTTTCCAGAATGGCGAGGGTGGTGTCGTTGACGATGTAGCCGCTCGCATCGATTACGCCGTCCTGGCCATGACTGGTATATGGGTCGAGCGCTACGTCGCACATTACTCCCAGTTCCGGAAATTCTTTCTTGAGCCGAGCTACCACGCGCGGGATCAATCCCTTTGGATTGCTTGCCTCTTTACCGTCCAGTGTCTTGAGCTGGGTGTCTATCACCGGGAACAGCGCCAATACCGGGACCTTCAGTCGCAGACAGCGCTCCGCCACCGGCAATAGTTTGTCCAGGGTCATGCGCTCTACGCCAGGCATGGAGGCCACTGCCTGGGTCTTTCTGGTGCCTTCCATCACGAATACCGGATAGATGAGGTCATTACCTGTGAGCACATGTTCTCGCATCAGCCTGCGGGTGTAGTCATCGCGTCGCATGCGGCGCATCCGCACCGTGGGAAAGTTGCCGTAGATATTCATGGTTGCATCTAACCTTCTTTATTTATCAATTAGTTACAGAAATGACCGGCTTTCACAATTATTTCTTGAAACTTTCTTGCAAATTTGAAATCTTATCAATAGATGGCAAACGCTATCTCCCGCTTCTCCTCCCTGAGCGGGTGCCTTGACACTGGTTAAGGCATTTGGCCCCCGGTTTTATTCCCCTTTGACCGGGGGCTTTCTTCTTTCTTCTGTGCTTCCCTGCTTCCTTGCTTGATTCCCAGCCAGCGCCCGATGACCTCTTCGGCTTCTTCCATCCCGTGTTTCTTGGAACTGGAAAAAAGTTGAGCGGTGTAATTGTCTGCGTATTCGAGCAGCCCCGCCTGCACTGCGCGCAGTGTCTTCAGCCCCTCCTGCCGCGAAAGCTTGTCCGCCTTGGATAAGAGCACGTGCACCGGCTTGCCCGTGGACGCGAACCAGTTCAGCATCTGACGATCGAGTGGAGTGAGCGGATGACGCGCATCCATGATGAGCACCATGCCAAAAAGTGAACCCCGCGTCTGCAGATAGGTCGAGAGCAGCTGTTCCCAATGTGTGCGCAACTCGCGTTGCACCTTGGCGTAGCCATAGCCCGGCAAGTCCACCAAGTACGCGCCGCCGGGGAGACTGAAGAAATTTATCTGCTGCGTTCGCCCCGGAGTCTTGCTGACGAAGGCCAGACGGTTATGGTCCACGAGTGTATTGATTGCGCTGGATTTGCCTGCGTTGGAGCGTCCGGCGAAGGCGATCTCCGGGCCCAGCGGCGGCGGCAGATCAGTGAGGTGGTGCGCCGTGATGTAAAACGTGGCGCCGCGGAACAACGACATCGTAGGGGAGGCCTAAAAATCAGCAAACTCAGATAGAATATCAGCTTTTCAGCCATATCCTGCTTCGAGGAGCCTGAGCATGAAATTTATCCTGGCGCTCACCGCTATGTTGTCAGCGATGGCTGCGCTGGCCGCCGAGCCGCCGTTCAAAGCAGATGCCGCGAAAGCGCAAGGCATCGTCAATCAGACCTGCGCGGCTTGTCACGCGGTCGACGGCAATAGTCAACTCCCGGCCAATCCCAAGCTGGCCGGCCAGTTTCCAGAGTACCTGTACAAACAGCTTACCAACTTCAAAGCGGTGGCGGGCAAGAAAGCGGAGCGTGACAATCCGGTAATGGCGGGAATGGTGGCGAATCTGTCGCCAGAAGACATGCGCAATCTCGCTGCATATTTCGCGGGCAAGACGGCCAAACCGGGTGCGGCGAAGAGCAAGGATTTGGTCGCACTAGGACAAAGAATATATCGCGGAGGTATCGCCAGCGAGGGCGTCGCAGCCTGCGCTTCCTGCCACGGTCCGAACGGAGCCGGCATACCCGCGCAGTACCCGCGCCTGTCCGGCCAGCACGCAGAGTATATCAGCGCCCAGCTCAAAGCTTTCCGTTCCGGCGTACGCGCCAACGATCTCAACGAGACCATGCGCGGTGTCGCGGGCAGGCTCTCCGACCGCGAAATTGAGGCAGTGGCCGATTACGTCGCTGGGCTGCGCTAAGTTCGAATAGGGCTGGTGGCGCAGCGGGCAGATCTCGGCCGGTTCATGTTTGCGCCTTCCCTGCCCCCCAAATAGACCATTTTTCTGCAGGCGCAGGCGGCTTGCGCTCCGGCGGATTGGGGACTCATTGCGCTGGGTCGCTTCCTGCGCGCCGTCGAAGCTCCCCCTTTGGCATGAGCACAATGAATATCACCGGCATCAGTGCGTAGCGTAGCAGGGGCCGTCCGGTGCCGCAGCAGTGTTCCGGATGGGCAATCAAATCTGCCCATCGAGGCCTAAATTCATGGCAATAGCGCAGCGTTGAGGGAAATCGTCATCCTTCCTGCGGTGGCTGAATTTTCGCAATTCAGGAATAAACCGTGCGTTTTCGCTGTTCAATCAAGCGTAGCAGCCCCAATCCATGCTCAAGAATGACATGACAAAGACAATTGCAGCGGTAGCACTCACGGTCGCGCTCGGCGCTTGTGCCAGCATGGGCGGCGCGTCCATGGCGGCGAGGTTCGACGGCGGAATGCTGGTGAATTCGGCGGGCATGACTTTGTACGCCTTCGACAAAGATCCGGCCGGGAGCGGTAAGAGCGTGTGTAACGGGCCGTGCGCGAAGAACTGGCCGCCGTTACATGCTGCCGAATCGGATAGGGCGTCGGGCGACTGGTCTGTCATCATGCGCGACGACGGATCCAGACAATCGACCTACAAAGGAAAACCGCTCTATCTGTGGGTAAAAGACCAAAATCCCGGCGACAAGACCGGTGATGGCTTCAAGAATGTCTGGCATGTCGTCGCAAAACAGCCCTGACCTTGCCATGTCGTGATGATGGACAGCGCGGACATCGCAGCGCACATCCCCCGCTTGCGGCGCTATGCTCGCGCCCTTGCGGGGGACAGCCACCGGGCCGATGACCTGGTGCAGGATACGCTCGAACGCGCGCTGACCAAGTCCCATCTCTGGCGCCGCGGCAGCGATTTGCGTGCCTGGATGTTCGCCATTATGCACAATGTGTTCATCAATCAACTGAAGGCGCGGCGCGAGCTTGCGCTCGACGAGGCGGCGGAAGCGGCGCTGGAGAGCGCGCCGCAGTCGGATCCGCTGCAATTGCGCGATCTGGCCGCGGCGCTGGCGCGTCTGCCAGCGGAGCAGCGTGAGGTGCTGTTGCTGGTGGGGCTCGAGCAGTTTAGTTATGCCGAGGCGAGCCAGGCGCTAAACGTTCCAATCGGCACGGTAATGTCGCGCCTGTCGCGTGGCCGCGAGCGCCTGCGCACTCTGATGTCCGGCGCCCCTGCGGCAACAATGAACTTCAAATTGGTCAGATGAGCAAAATTACACAAGCCGACCTGCACGCTTACGCCGACGCGCAGCTGGACGAAGCGCACCGCCTGCGGGTGGAAGCACACATCGCCCATGACGCGGAAGCGGCCGAGAACGTGCGCGTCTGGCGCGAACAGAACCAGGCGCTGCGGGCGCTGTATAACCCGATACTGAATGAACCGGTGCCGCAAAGGCTGCTTGCGGTACGCGCGTCGCGGATCCGCTGGCCATACTACGCGATTGCTGCAGGAGCAATGGGGCTGAGCTTCGGCTTAGGCTGGATGGCGCATCCCCAGCAACAATCCGGGCGTGCGGTCGACACGGGTGCCCTGCCGCGACGGGCCGCAGTTGCTTATGCCGTGTACGCGCCGGAGGTGCGGCACCCGGTAGAGGTCGGAGCGGAGCAGCAGGATCACCTGGTGAAATGGCTGTCCAAGCGCTTGGGGCATCAACTGAAGTTGCCGCAGCTTGCTCAGCAAGGTTTTGACCTGGTCGGCGGGCGCCTGTTGCCCGGTGGCAAGGGACCGGTTGCGCAGTTCATGTATCAGGATCCAAAGGGGCAGCGCATAACGCTTTACGTGTCCCGCAGGGACGCCGAGCCGGGCGAGACGGCGTTCCGCTTCAGCCAGGAGGAGAAGATAGCCGTGTTTTACTGGATAGACGGCAAACTTGGCTACGCGCTGTCCGCGGAAATGGACCGCGCGCGCCTCCTGACCGTTGCCACTGCGGTCTACCGCCAACTCAATCCTTAGACTGTTGAATATCGCTTCCCCGACGCAATATCAGGTGCGCAACTAACACCTTCCCAGATGCATGCGATTTTCAACGACCTGTAAGGGCAGGTTATCGGCCGGCTGCGCCGAATCCTGCCTCAACCGCCGTGCCGCGCCGCTGCATCAGCCATTCCTGCAGGCGTTCGAAATAAATATAGATCACCGGCGTAATGTACAAGGTCAGCACCTGCGACACGACCAGGCCCCCGACCACCGCCAGGCCCAGCGGCTTCCTCGCATCGCCGCCGGCACCGATCGCCAAGGCAATCGGCAGGCTGCCCATCAGGGCTGCCATGGTGGTCATCATGATCGGGCGAAACCGCACTATACAAGCTTCGTAGATCGCATCGGCCGCCATCTTCCCTGCATTCCTTTGGGCCTCTATGGCGAAGTCGATCATCATGATGGCATTCTTCTTGACGATGCCGATCAGCATGATCATGCCGACGAACGCGTACATATTGAGTTCGACACCGAAGGCGAGCAGCGTCAGAAGCGCGCCCAGTGCCGCGGTCGGCAGCCCCGAAAGGATGGTGAGGGGATGGATGAAGCTCTCGTAGAGGATGCCGAGCACGAGATAGATCACTACGACTGCCAGCAACAGCAACAGGCCCATTCCCTGAAGCGAGGCCTGGAATGCCTGCGCGGTGCCCTGGAAGGTGGCGTTGAGCGTCGGCGGCACCTGCAATTCGCGCGCAGCCAGATCCATTTCCGCGATCGCCTCCGACAGGGCGACTCCGGCGCGTAGATCGAAGGAAAACGTGACCGATGGCAACTGCCCCAGGTGATTGACCGAAAGCGGTCCCACGCCATAGGTGAATCTGGCCAGGGCACCGAGCGGCACCAGCGCTCCGGTGGAGGACCGCACATAGAGCTTCGACAACATCGACGGATCGGTCTGGAAGCGCGGCTCGAGTTCCAGCATTACCCAGTACTGGTTGCTCGCGGTGTAAATGGTCGATACTTGGCGCTCGCCGTAGGCGTTGTTGAGTGCAAGCTCGATCTGCTGCACGCTGACACCCAGCGCAGAGGCCTTTTCGCGGTCGATTTCCACCGTCACCTGGGGACGCGTGATCTGCAGATCGCTGCTCACGTCGATCAGCGCCGGCAGAGTCTTCAGTTTAGCCTCGATGATTGGCACCCATTCGTACAGTTCGTCGGTGTCCGCGCCCTGCAATACGTACTGGTAGGGGCTCTTTGTAAGCCGCCCGCCGATGCGGATAGTGGGCACGTTCTGCACGAACGCCTTGATCCCGAGCACGGTGTTGATTTTTGGCCTCAACCCGCGGACGATTTCGTCAGCGGACTTGCGTTGATTGCGCGGCTTCAGGGTTATGGTGATACGGCCGATATTGAGCGCCGAATTGAATCCGCTGGTGCCGATAAATGACATCACCGCTTCGACGTTGGGGTCCTTGCCGATGATGTCGGCTACCTGGGTTTGCAGCGCGGCCATGGCGTCGAAAGAAATGTCCTGGGGAGCCTCGGTGAAGGCGAAGAGCTGTCCCGAATCCTCGCTCGGCAGGAAGCCCTTGGGCATTTTCGCGAACAGAAATCCGGTGATGACTATGATGCACAGAAACACTGCCATGGTGAAGCGTTGGTGTCTGAGCGTCCAGCGCAAAGTCAGTGCGTAGGCGCTCTTGAGCGCCTCGAACGCCCGCTCGCTTTGCGCGAACAGGTAACCATGATTCTCCGCGGAATGAGGTTTCAGAATGCGGCTGCACATCATCGGCGTGAGTGTGAGCGAGACGAATCCCGAGATCAGTACCGCAACCATGATGACGACTGCGAACTCGTGCAGCAGCCGGCCGAGTATGCCGCCCATGAACAGCACCGGAATGAATACCGCGATCAGAGAGATCGTCATCGACACGATGGTGAAGCTGATTTCCTTGGATCCGTCGAGCGTCGCCTGCCAGCGGCTTTTGCCCATCTCCATGTGTCGGGTAACGTTCTCCAGCATCACGATGGCATCGTCGACGACGAAACCGACCGATAGCGTCAGCGCCATCAGCGAAATATTGTCCAGGCTATGGCCGAACAGGTACATCGCCGCGAAAGTTCCAATAATGGACAGGGGCAGAGCAAAGCTCGGGATGATGGTCGCCGGGATGTTGCGCAGGAAAATGAAAATGACCATAACCACCAACGCGAGCGCCAGCAACAGCGTGAATTCCACTTCTTCCACCGAGGCGCGGATGGTGACAGAGCGGTCGAACAGGACGTTGATGTCGATGCCTGCCGGTACCTCGGCGCGAAACGTGGGCAGCAGCTTCTTGACCGAGTTCACCACCTCGATAGTGTTGGTGCCGGGCTGGCGCTGGATTGCGAGCACGATGCCGCGCTCACCCTTGAACCAGGCGGCGACCTTGTCGCTCTGTACGGAATCGATCACGCGCCCGAGTTCGCTCAGGCGTATCGGAGCGCCATTGCGATAGGCAACGATAATCGGGCGGAACGCAGCGGCGTCGAAGAGTTGCCCGTTCGCCTGCACCGCGAACAGGCGGTCCTTGCCGTAGAGCGAGCCGGTTGGCAGGTTGACGTTGGCCTGGACGATGGCCTGCTCGACTTCGTTGATGCCGACGCCGCGCGCGGCCAGCTGGTTCGGATCGACCTGCACGCGCACCGCATATTTCTGCTGACCATATACCAGCACCTGGGCCACTCCGCTGATAGTGGAAATGCGCTGGGCGAGAAAGGTTTCCGCGTATTCGTTGACTTCCGAAAGCGGCAGCACATCCGAGGTGAGAGCAAGGTAATAGACCGGAAAATCCGCCGGGTTGACCTTGCGGAAGGATGGCGGCGCGGGCATAGTCGCCGGCAATTGCCGTGCTGCGGAGGCAATGGCCGAGTTGACGTCCTGGGCGGCGGCATCGATGTCTCGGCCGAGCGCAAACTGTATGGTGATCTGGGTGGTTCCCTGGCCGCTGGTCGAGTTCATAGAGTCGATGCCGGCGATGGTGGAGAACTGCTTCTCCAGCGGCGTGGCTACTGCGGAGGCCATGGTCTCCGGGCTGGCTCCGGGCAGCGTTGCCGAGACCTGTATCGTCGGGAAGTCGACATTGGGCAACTGGCTTACCGGCAGCAGGCGGAAGCCCGCCACACCGAAGATCACGATCGCGCTCATGACCAGTATGGTCATGACAGGCCGTCGCACGAACAGCTCGGCGATGTTCACGGCTTTCCGGTCTTCGGCTTGGCGACCGTGACCCTGGTTCCAGGCGCCAGCCGCAGTTGCCCTTTGACTACGACCGTTTCCCCTTTTTCCAAGCCTCTGGCGATGATGGCGTATTCCCCATCGACCCGGTCCAGTTCCACCTTGCGCACTTCGGCAGTCGAATCGGGCTTGACGACAAAGACGTATTGGCCCTGCGGCCCGGTCTGCACTGCCTGCGACGGCACCAGCAGCGCGTCCTTCTGGTCAAAGAGTTTCAGGCGGGCATTGACGAACTGGCCCGGCCAAAGGGCGCTGTCCTTGTTCGGGAACAGTGCCTTCAGCTTGATCGTACCGGTGGTAGCGTCGACGGCATTATCGACGAACGTCAGGGTACCGATAGCGGTCAACTTGCCCGAATCAGGCGGCGACGCCTCGACCTGCAATTTGGCCTTCGCCATGTGTTCGCGCACCGCCACAAGATTCTGCTCTGGAACGGCAAAGCTGACATAGATCGGCTGCACCTGGTTGATCACTACCAGCGGAATGCTGTCGTTGGCCTTGACCATATTGCCCTTCTGCAATAACACTTTGCCAACAAATCCGTCCAGGGGCGAACGGATGGTGCTGTATTCAAGCTGCAGCCGGGCATTTTCGACAGCCGCTTTGCTGGCGAGGGCAACCGCTGCGGCGGTATCCGCGTTGGTGCGGATCTGCGCATAAGCCTCTTTTGATACGAAGTTCTTCTGCAACAGTTCCTGGTAGCGCCGCTCCTGCGAACGCGTCTGTTCCGACTGCGCTGTATCGCGCATCAAGTTGGCTTCGGCCTGGCGCAGGGTTGCCTCAAACGGGCGCGGATCTATTCTGAACAGTACCGCGCCTTTTCTTATCTTATGTCCCTCCTCGAAGTTGACTTCCACAATCTGTCCATCCACGCGCGCCTTGAGCGCTACTGTGGCGTATGCCTCGACGTTGCCGATTGCATGGATGCTCACAGCCACGGCCTGCTGCCCGACCGTTGCAACCGAGACCGGCGTATCCGGGGCCGCCTTTGCACGCTTCGCGTCCTGGGCGCGAAGCCTGTCCTTCTCATAGGTAAACAAGGTTCCGGCGATGAGCGCGGTGCAGACGAGCGCAATAAACGTGAGCTTCCCCGGCCTGCTCACGGTGGTCTCGAGACGCGCGAGCGGTTTGCCGGCCGCGAGTGGATTGAACACAGAAGTCGGTGCCGGCCTAACGGCGGGCGTACCCGGCGGCGCGCCACTGCGCGTAGGGCCGGCCTTACACCTGCCCTGGTATGGCAGTTGGTCTGCTCTGCAATGGACACAGCCGGTCCGGAGGATATTGGAGATTGCGCAATCTAACGCAAAAAATGTTCCAAGGCAAAAAGCGCCTCGGACCGTTGCCGCCCCCGGACACGGTGCACCTTTCCACCGTCCACAATAACGTCGGCCGTCCGCGGCCGGCTGATGCAGTTGAAACTCGTGCAAATTGAGTAAGCGCCGATGGACATCATCGCCAGAATGTTGCCGTCGCGCATGGCGAGTTCGCGTCCCCTACCGAGAAATTCTGCACTTTCGCAGAAGGGCCGGAGGGCGTCGTATCCGGCAATTTGCCCGCCGCGAAACCCGAACATGGAGACTATTTCTGTTTGTTGCTGTTGCTCTGCTGCTCGCTGTTTGTTTCGGACGGCAGAAAGAGTGCGCCTTTGGACCCACAGGCTTGAAGCAGCACAACGAGCAGGATGGCGGTGAAGAGGGCACGCATGCGTTGATTTTAGCACGTGAGCACGTGGCGCCCGGCCGACGAGGGAGAGCGAATTCATCCTTCGTCTGCTACCGTTACTATCGACCGATCAAGGAATTGCAGCAGGTGGCGGATCTGCCCTAGTACAACGGAATTCTGGAGTCCATGGGCGATTGGTTTCCCCCTTCAGGGGCGTCTGGTTTTCGCTCCGGAGGAAGGTACTCGCGGTAGAAGTACTCGCTAGTCCCGCCGTCGCCGGCTGCCTGGCCGGTTTCAGGGTCGACGTTGACCCTGACCACTCCTCCTGGTACCTGCTGGAACATTTCGTCGACGCCCTTCAGCGCCTTGCTCATGTAATTCATCCAGATCGGCAGCGCGGCTGCCGAGCCGGTTTCGCTGTTGCCCAGTTTGCGCGGTTGGTCGAATCCGATCCAGGCGATCGCCGTCAGGGTCGGCTGATAACCGGCGAACCAGGCATCGACGAGGTCATTGGTAGTGCCGGTCTTGCCTGCCAGATCTTTGCGACCTAGCGACATCGCGCGCGCGGCCGTTCCAAACCGCACGACATCGTGCAGCATGCTGTCCATGACGAAGGCGTTGCGCGCATCGATTACGCGCAGGCTTTCATCGCCGGCGCGCGGGGGTTGCGCCTGTGCAAGTACATTGCCGCGGTCGTCGACGATGCGCTGCACCACATACGGTTCGACGCGATAGCCGCCATTTGCGAATACCGCATATCCGCGCGCCATCTGCCAAGGCGTGACCGAGCCCGCGCCCAGCGCCATGGTGAGGTAAGGCGGGTGCTTGTCCGCGTCGAAGCCGAAGCGGGTGATATAGTCCTGCGCGTACTGCGGGCCGATCGCTTCCAATACGCGGATCGAGATCATGTTCTTCGACTTCGCCAGACCCACGCGCAGGCGCATCGGGCCGTCGTACTTACTGTCGTAATTGTGCGGCTCCCAGGTTTGTCCGCCGGTTTGAGCCGCGTCGACCACAATTGGGGCGTCCTCGACGATGGTTGCCGGGGTAAAACCCTTCTCCAGCGCCGCCGAATAGATGAACGGCTTGAAGCTGGAACCGGGCTGGCGCCACGCTTGAGTAACGTGGTTGAACTTGCTGCGATTGAAGTCGAACCCGCCCACCAGCGCGCGCACCCTGCCGTCGCTGGGGCTGATCGCGATCAGCGCAGACTCGACCTCCGGCAGTTGCAGGATCTGCCAATTGTTCTTTTCGTCCTTTTGTACGCGGATCAGGGCCCCGCGCCTCACGCGTTTGTTCGGCGCGGCCTTGCTGTCTAGCATTTTCTGGACGAATTTCAGGCCCTCGCCCGCGATGGTCACGACCTCGCCGCCACGCAGGTAGGCGCGCACGCGCTTAGTGCTGGCCTCCAGCACAACTGCAGCCAGCAGATCGTCGTTATCGGATACATCAGATAGCGCTTCCTCGATGGCTTCATCCGGCTGGCCCTCGGGCGACAGTTCGATATACCCCTCGGGTCCGCGGTAGCCGTGGCGCTTGTCATAATCGAGCACACCGCGGCGCAGCGCTGCGTAGGCTGCCTCCTGATCGTCTTTGGTGATGGTGGTATAGATGCGGTAACCCTTGGTGTATAGGTCATCTGAAAAACGCTCGTATAGCATTTGCCGCACCATTTCCGCTACGTATTCGGCGTGCAAGGCGTACGTGTTCGTTTGGTGCTTGACCACGATCGGCGCTTTCTGCGCTTCGGCGAATTGGGCGTCAGTGATGTGGCCCAGTTCATGCATGCGTCTAAGCACGTAAAGTTGTCGCTGCTTGGCGCGCTTGGGGTTGACCACTGGATTGTAACTGGACGGGGCTTTGGGCAAGCCGGCGAGCATAGCCGCCTCGGCCAAACTGATATTCTTTAACGCCTTGCCATAGTAAATCTGTGCCGCCGCGGCGAAGCCGTAAGCCCGCTGTCCCAGGTAGATCTGGTTGATATAAATTTGCAGAATCTCGTCCTTGGACAGGCTTGCTTCGATCTTGAAGGCAAGGAGCGCTTCATACAATTTTCGCGTAAGCGTTTTCTCGCTAGACAGGAAAAAGTTCCTTGCTACCTGCATAGTGATGGTGGAAGCTCCCTGACGCCTGCCGCCGGAGGTCAGGTTGGAATAGGCCGCCCGAATGACGCCTTGGTAGTCCACTCCGGTATGCTGGTAAAAGCGTTCGTCTTCAGCGGCCAGGATGGCCTGTTTCATGATTTTAGGAACTTCATCTATGGCGACGATGGCGCGGCGCTCCTCGCCGAACTCTCCGATTAGTAGGCCCTCAGCGCTGTACACGCGCAACGGCACCTTGGGCCGGTAGTCGGTAAGTACCTCTAGCGTGGGCAGATTGGGAAAGGCGAGCAGAATCATGAGACTCAGGATGGCGACGGCCATAACCCCCAGTCCGACAAGGAGCAAGATCGGAAAGGTAATGAGGCGTAACCACATGAATGATTTGGCGGCCAAGGGATGGTTTCAACGCGTCAGACGCGGTGCTATAGGTTATGGAGTCCAAAAAGGGGCGCCGCAGACCGCTTGGTCCAGGTGCTGCCAAAAATACCGGTATGCAAAGCCCCTCGAGAGGCAGGCATTATAGAGTATCCCCGGGCGCGGGCGCATTGGCAGCTTTTGTGACTTGCGGAAGCTCTCCCCTATTATTTGCTTTACATCTTCAAGACTTGTTGCTAGCATTTAACGTAAATTATATGTATCGCGCCTAACCGGGGATAGTTCAAAGGGAAATTCACCTTGGACCTAGACATATTCAAGCCAAAGGCACCGCCACTTTTCGGGATGGACATCAGTTCGTCTGCCGTGAAAATGGTCGAGATTGTCGATTCTGGCAAAGGGGTGCTGCGCGTGGAGCGCTATGTGATCGAGCCCCTGCCCAAGGACGCGGTGGTGGACGGCAACATCACCAATCTTGAGGCCGTGGTTGAAACGGTCAAGCATGGATGGAAGAAACTGGCCACCCGCACCAAGAATGTCGCAATGGCTCTACCTACGGCGGCGGTGATTACCAAGAAAATCGTGGTACCGGCGGGCTTGCGCGACGACGAACTGGGCATCCAAGTAGAAACCGAGGCTAACCAGTACATTCCCTTCGCGCTGGACGAAGTCAACCTCGACTATCAGGTAATCGGCCCCGCGCCTTCAAATGCCGAAGAGGCCGAGGTGCTGATCGCCGCCTCGCGTAAGGAAAAGGTGGAGGACCGCGTGGCGGTCGCCGAGGCCGCCGGACTGAAGTCACTGGTCATGGACGTGGAATCCTACGCGGTGCAGGCTGCTTTCGACCTGATCAAGAAGCAGTTCCCCGACGAAGGCAGTGAACAGAACATCGCCTTGGTTGATATCGGGGCCAATGTAATGAACGTCACCGTGCTTCGAAACGATCAGACGGTATACACCCGCGAGCAGGCTATAGGCGGCGGCCAGCTCACGCAGGACATCATGCGGCAGTATGGCATGAGTCAGGAAGAGGCCGAGAATGCCAAGCGTACCGGAGGGCTGCCGGATTCGTACGAAGCTGAAATTCTGCGCCCGTTCCTTGAAAATCTGGCATTAGAGGTGCAGCGTGCGATGCAGTTTTTCTTCACCTCCACCCCGTACACCAGCATCGAGCACATTCTGCTCACCGGCGGTTCGGCCGTGATTCCCGGGCTGGAGGACATCGTCGGCTCCCGCTCCCAGATCAATACTCGGGTGGCCAATCCGTTTGCGAGCATGCAGGTGTCGCCACGTATCCAGCCGAAGAAGCTGCTGGTCGATGCACCGTCATTAATGGTCGCATGCGGCCTGGCGATGCGGAGGTTCGATCCATGATCAGGATAAATCTACTGCCTTGGCGCGAAGCGCGGCGCAAGGCACACAACCTCCAATTCTACATTCTGATGGGAATGGTTGCCGGCTTGGCAGCCTCGATCGTCCTGTTGGTGCACGGATACTACGCCGCGCGAATTTCCACCCAGACGGAGCGCAACCACTTTCTCAAGCAAGAAAACGCCAAGCTCGACAAGGAAATTGCGGAAATAAAGAAGCTGAAGGAAGAAATTCAAGCACTGCTATCGCGCAAGCAGGTTATCGAAACCCTGCAGGCGGATCGCGCCCAGACTGTGTATCTGCTTGAACAATTGGTGCGGCAGACCCCGGACGGCGTATATCTAAAATCAGTCACGCAGAAAGGCCTCAAGGTCAACCTGAGCGGTTATGCGCAATCGAATTCTCGGGTATCGACCTTGATGCGCAACATCGAAGCTTCGCCTTATCTGGAAAATCCTGACCTGGTCGAGATCAAGGCGGCAAACGTCAACAGCAGGCGCCTGTCGGAGTTCGTCATGAACCTTAACATCAAGCGGCTGCGACCCGAAGCGAACGCCGCCAAGGGTGGTGCCGACAATGTCGCGCCGCGCGGCGCGGCCGCTGTCGCGAACAAGTAGGAATCACCGATGGATAAGCTGCTCGAGCAATTCAGGTATCTCAATCCCAAGGATCCGGGGACGTGGCCCGTCCTGCCCAAGCTGCTCGCTTTGCTTGCGTTACTGGCGGCTCTTGTGGCCGTCGGCTATGTGGCAGATTGGCAGGCTCAGATGGACGAGCTCGTGGCCGGCGCCGAAGAGGAAGTGAAGCTCAAGGAAGCCTACAAGAGCAAAAAGCAGCTTGCGGTCAACCTTGATCTCTACCGCCAGCAGTTGCGTGAAATCGACAGTTCATTCGGTGCGCTGCTCAAGCAGTTGCCCAACAAGTCGCAGATGGACGCTTTGCTGGTGGATATCAACCAGGCGGGCTTGGGACGTGGACTGCAGTTCGATCTGTTCCGCCCGGCGCCGCGGGAGACGATGAAGGAGTTCTACGCCGAACTCCCGGTCAGCGTCAGGGTAACGGGTAGCTACCACGATATGGGGCAGTTCGCGAGCGACATCGCGCAACTGTCGCGTATCGTCACGCTCAACGATATCTCCATCCGCCCGGTGGCAGGCAGGAACGGCAGCGTGCTGGCGATGGACACCAGCGCCAAGACGTTCCGCTATCTGGATGAGGAAGAAGTGGCGAAGCAGAAGCGGGGCGCCAAGAAATCTGCACCGGGCAAGAAGAAGAAATGAAGAACCTAGCGATCATAACAACCGTGCTTCTTCTCACCGCATGTGGCGGTGACGAGCATCAGGATCTCAAGGCGGAACTGAAAAATATTTCCAAGGACCTGCGTGGCCACATCGCTCCGCTGCCTGTGGTGAAGGCTTACGAACCGGTGCCGTATCAGGCATTCGACATTCCTGATCCCTTCGGACCGGCCAAAATAGAGCTTGCGACTGGAGGAGCTGCAAAAAGCAAAGGCGGTGCCAACGCGCCCGACACCAGGAGGCCGAAAGAACCGCTGGAGGCGTATCCGCTTGAATCACTGAAGATGGTCGGCACGCTTTCGCAGAAGAACGTCAATTACGCACTGGTGCGCGCGGACAGCAGCTTGTACAGGGTAAAGGCAGGGAATTACATGGGACAGGATTTCGGCATCATTACCGAAATTACCGACGCCCAGATCAATCTCAAAGAGCTGGTGCAGGATGCATCCGGCGACTGGACTGAGCGCAAGGTTGCGCTGCAGTTACTAGAGACCGGCGAGGCAAAACGAAGGTGAGGATATCCATGGCAAAAATTCTCGGTGTATTCGGTTTCTTAACCGCATCCCTTTGGGCTGCTGCGGCGTTGGCGCAGGCGCCGCTGAATAGCGTCGAAGCCTTCAACGTGTCACAGCAAAGCGGAAAGGTCATCATCAAGCTTACGCTCAAGACGCCGCTCAAGTCGCCGCCGGGCAGCTTCACAATAGCCAACCCGGCGCGTATCGCGTTCGATTTTCCCAACACCGTGAATGGTCTTGGGCGCAACAGTCAGAACATTCGCGAAGGCGAGCTTACGAGCATGAACATGGTACAGGCGGGGGAGCGCACGCGCATGGTGCTGAACCTGCGTCAGCTTGTCGGTTATGACACACAGGTCGATGGTAAGAACCTGATGATCATTCTCGCCGGCGCACCTGCGGCCAGCGGCGGCGGGGCTGCGGTTACCCATTTCGTAGAAGCCAATCCGGCCGATACGCGCACCACGGTACGCGATATCGATTTCCGCCGCGGCAAGAACGGCGAAGGCCGTATCGTTGTTGATCTCTCCGACAGCTCTACTGGCATAGATATTCGCGCGCAGGGACAGAACCTGGTGATCGATTTCTTTAAGACCTCGCTCCCGGACAAACTGCGCCGGCGACTGGACGTAACCGATTTCGCCACGCCGGTGCAGTCGATCAACACTTTTGGCCAAGGTGAGAACGTGCGTATGGTGATCACGCCGAAGGGTCTGTGGGAGCATAGTGCTTATCAAACAGATACCCAGTTCGTGGTTGAGGTAAAGCAGATCGTTCAAGACCCCAACAAGTTGACGCAAGGCAGTAAAGTCGGTTTTAGCGGCGAGAAACTGTCGCTAAATTTCCAGAATGTCGAAGTGCGCAGCGTGCTAAGTGTAATCGCTGATTTCACCGACCTCAACATCATTACCAGCGATGCAGTGGGCGGAAGCCTTACCTTGCGATTGAAGGACGTGCCTTGGGACCAGGCGCTACAGATCATACTCGACACCCGCGGCTTGGACATGCGCAAGAATGGCAACGTGATATGGATTGCGCCGCGTGACGAACTTGCGACGAAGGAAAAGTTGACACTGGAGGCGCGCCAGCAGATCGGCGAACTAGAGGCAGTTCACACCGAGAGCTTCGTGCTGAACTACCAGAAAGCTCAGGATGTGCAGGCACTGCTGTCTTCTGCGAATCAAAAGGTATTGTCCAAGCGCGGCAGTGCAGTGGTTGACGCTCGCACCAATACCGTATTCGTGCAGGACGTACCCAACCGCCTCGAGGAAGTGCGCAAGCTGATCGCTCAGATCGACGTGGCCGTGCGCCAGGTCATGATAGAAGCGCGCATAGTCGAGGCAAACGATACGTTCAGCAAGAATTTGGGAGCCAAGCTTGGCTACAACTCGTCGAAGCAGGGCGGGCAACGCATTCTCGGCCCCAGCGCGCGCTACACTTTGGGGGGCGATCTCACTACTACCGGGCAGTACACGATTAGTGATACCGGTCAGCAACTGGTCCCGGGTACGCCGGACATTACAGCGAACCCGAATGTAAATCTGCCGGCCACAGGGCTGGGCGGTTTCGCCGCTGGTACCATATCCACGATTCTGTTCAACAAGGACTTTACCCAGTTCATTTCCATGGAGCTCTCAGCGCTGGAAGCGGACGGCAAAGGCAAGATTATATCCAGCCCACGGGTGTTGACCGGAGATAAGGTCGAAGCAATTATCGAGCAAGGTACGGAGCTGCCATATCAGTCGGCGACTTCGAGCGGCGCTACCAGCGTGTCATTTCGCAAAGCCAACCTGAGCCTGAAGGTGAAACCGCAAATCACGCCCGATGGCAATATCATTATGACGCTGGATATCAACAAGGATTCGGTCGGACAGGTGACTGCGGCAGGCTTCGCCATCGACACCAAGCACGTCAAGACCGAGGTACTGGTGGAAAACGGCGGTACGGTGGTCATCGGCGGCATCTTCAGCCAGGACGAACGCAACACGACCACCAAGGTACCGTTCTTTGGCGACTTGCCGGTACTGGGCTATCTTTTCAAGAACAATAGCAAGACAGACAATAAGACAGAGCTGCTGGTGTTCATCACGCCGCGCATCGTGGACGATCGCCTTACCGTACGCTGATTGCTTCTTCGTTGTGCTGCAAAAGAGCCGGGCTTCCGGCTCTTTTTTTCCGCGCAAAGCGCCCTGCTCCCCGGATTGCGCCGCAACCGCGCGGCGAGCCCGAGTCAGGTAGGTGCTGCTAGAATGACGGTGTGAAAACTTCGGAAAACATATTTCTCGTTGGACTGATGGGCGCGGGAAAAACCACGGTAGGCCGGCAGCTCGCCGCCGGGCTCGGCAAGACGTTCCACGATACCGACCATGAGATCGAGCACCGCACTGGAGTAAGAATCTCACTCGTATTCGAGATCGAGGGCGAAGCAGGCTTTCGTTTGCGAGAAAAGCTGGTGGTCGAGCAGCTGACGCAACTCGCCAACGTGGTGCTGGCCACCGGCGGCGGCGCCGTGCTTGATGCCGATAACCGCAAATGCCTCGTAGACCGCGGCGTGGTTGTGTATCTGCACGGCCAGCCTAAGGATTTGTGGCACCGCACCCGGCACGACAAGTCGCGGCCGTTGCTGCAAGGCGCAGATCCGTTGGCGAAACTGCAGATCCTATACCAGCAGCGCGATCCGCTTTACCGCGAGGTTGCCGATATCGTCGTCGATACCGGGCGCCAGAGCGCGCGCGCCCTTCTTCACCAACTGCTGCCGCAATTGCGCGAGCGATGCAAACTCTCCGCGTAGAACTGGGCGAGCGCGCCTACCCGATTCACATCGGCGAGCATTTGTTGTCCGATGCCGGGCTGGTTACGCCGCACCTGAACCTGCCCAAGGTCGCCATCGTCACCAACACCACGGTTGCGCCCCTGTATCTGCAGAAGCTGACTCTGGGGTTGCGGGCACTGGGGGTGGAGGCGATTGGCATCGTGCTCGAGGATGGCGAGAGGTATAAGGATTGGGCTACCCTCAACCGCATCTACGACACACTGCTCGAGCGCCGCTGCGAGCGCAAAACTACGCTCATCGCGCTCGGCGGCGGCGTCATCGGCGACCTCGCTGGTTTTGCCGCCGCGACGTATATGCGCGGTATACCATTTATCCAGGTTCCTACCTCATTGCTCGCGCAGGTGGATTCCTCGATTGGTGGAAAGACAGGCATCAATCACCCCTTGGGCAAGAACATGATCGGCGCGTTCTATCAGCCGCGTTTGGTGCTGGCCGACACGGCGGTGCTTGCGACATTGCCGCCGCGCGAACTCTCAGCAGGTCTGGCGGAGGTTATCAAGCATGGTCTCATCCGCGACGATGAGTTTGTAAGCTGGTTGGAACACAACCTGGAGCAGTTGCTGGCCTGTGATCCGCAGGCGCTGGCGTACGCTGTTCGCCGCTGCTGCGAAATCAAGGCCGCGGTGGTGGCCGAGGATGAGCGCGAAACCGGGGTGCGCGCGCTACTAAACTTTGGCCATACCTTCGGGCATGCCATCGAGTCCGGCCTCGGCTACGGCAACTGGTTGCACGGCGAGGCGGTAGCCGCGGGTATGGCCATGGCTGCCGATCTGTCGCGCCGCATGGGATACATCGAGCAGGCTGACGTCGAGCGTATCCTTGCCCTGCTCAAGCGGGCAGGCCTGCCCGTGGCCCAGCCCGGCTTGGCGCCTGCGCGCATGTTGGAGCTGATGGCGCTGGACAAGAAAACCGAGGGCGGCCAGCTGCGCTTTGTCCTGCTGGACCGGATCGGCTCGGCCTCGGTCCGCGCCAAGGTGCCGGCGGCCTTGCTGCAGGAGACCATGGCGGCCCCTGGCGTGAATTAAGCGCGCCCGCCCGGCCTAACACCGCCAATTCACCCCCCCAAGCGCATAGCCTAAGCGCTTGAAGTGACACGAGTGCGCGGGTAAAATCATAAGTTCCGCCGGAAAAGTCGCTGGCCTATGCCGGTTATCATGCGAACTTCCGGAACCCATTTTGCATCTAAAGGTGCGAGCGTGACCCATCAGGCCTTATTTCCCCATATTCCGCCCGCGGCACAAGGGTTGTACGACCCCGCCAACGAACATGACGCCTGCGGCGTCGGCTTTGTCGCCAACATCAAGGGCGCCAGAAGTCACGGAATCATCGAACAAGGGCTGCTGATCCTCAAGAATCTGGCTCACCGCGGCGCAGTCGGGGCCGATCCGCTTGCGAGTGACGGCTCCGGTATCCTGATTCAGATTCCCGACCGGTTCTTGCGCGAGGAAATGGCCGCGCTCGGGGTGACGCTTCCGCCCGTAGGCCAGTACGGCGTGGGAATGGTGTTTCTTCCCCAGGAACCGGCCTCGCGACTCGCCTGTGAATACGAGATCGAGCGCGCGATCAAGGACGAGCAGCAGGTGTTGCTCGGTTGGCGCGACGTGCCTCGCGACAGTTCCGGGTTGGGGAAATCCGGAAAGAAAATAGAACCGGTGGTGCGCCAGGTGTTCATCGGCCGCGGCGGTGACGTGACGGTGACCGACGCACTGGAGCGCAAGCTCTACATCATTCGCAAGGTGTCCGGCCACGCCATCCAGGCGCTGGGACTCAAGCACGGCAAGGAATTTTATGTGGCGTCCATGTCGGCGCGCACGCTGGTGTACAAGGGTTTGCTGCTCGCCGACCAGGTAGGCAAGTACTACAAGGATTTGCAGGATGAACGCGTGGTATCGGCACTGGCGCTGGTGCATCAGCGTTTCTCCACCAATACCTTCCCCACCTGGGACCTGGCGCATCCGTTTCGCATGATTGCGCACAACGGCGAGATCAATACCCTGCGCGGGAACGTCAACTGGATCCGCGCGCGGCAGCAGGCGATCTCCAGCCCCATTCTCGACGGGGACCTGAACAAGGTCTGGCCGCTGATCTATGACGGCCAGTCGGACTCGGCCTCGTTCGACAACGCGCTCGAACTTCTGGTGATGGCAGGCTATTCCCTTGCGCACGCCATGATGATGCTCATTCCCGAGGCCTGGGAAAAGCACAACACCATGGACGACAGCCGGCGCGCCTTCTACGAATATCATGCGGCGATGATGGAGCCCTGGGACGGCCCCGCCGCGGTCGCGTTCAGCGACGGCCGTCAGATCGGCGCCACGCTGGACCGTAACGGCCTGCGGCCGGCGCGCTATATCGTCACCGATGACGATCTGGTCATCATGGCGTCCGAGGCCGGTGTGCTGCCTATCCCCGAGGAAAGAATCGTCAAGAAATGGCGCCTGCAGCCGGGAAAAATGTTTCTTATCGACGTCGAGCGCGGGCGCATCATCGACGACACGGAACTGAAGGAAACCCTGGCGGCGGCCAAGCCCTACCGCGAGTGGATCGAGCGCATCCGTATCAGGCTCGACGAAGTGGAAAGCGAGAAGCAGCAGCCCGAGCGCTCGGAGGTATCGCTGCTCGATCGGCAGCAGGCGTTCGGTTACACGCAGGAGGAACTCAAGTTTCTGATGTTGCCGATGGCCGCGACCGGAGAAGAAGCCATCGGCTCCATGGGCAACGACTCGCCACTGGCGGTGCTGTCGAACAAGAACAAGACCATGTACCACTATTTCAAGCAGCTGTTCGCCCAGGTGACCAACCCGCCGATCGATCCGATCCGCGAGGATCTGGTGATGAGCCTGGTGAGCTTTATCGGGCCGAAGCCGAACCTGCTGGGCATCGACGAGATCAATCCGCCTATCCGCCTCGAAGTCAGCCAGCCGGTGCTGGATTTCTACGAGATGGACAAAATCCGGCACATCGACCGCAATACCGAGGGCAAGTTCAAATCCTTCGAACTCGATGTCACCTATCCCGTAGCCTGGGGGCACGAGGCGATCGAGGCACGCCTGGCGAGCCTGTGCGCCCAGGCCGAAGACGCGGTTCGCGCCGGCTACAGCATCATTATCATCTCCGACCGTCGTCTCAATCGCGACAATGTCGCGATAACGACGCTGCTTGCGCTATCGGCGGTGCACCAACATCTGGTAACCAAGGGCCTGCGCACCAGTGCGGGCTTGGTAGTGGAAACCGGTTCGGCGCGCGAGGTGCACCATTTCGCCCTGCTAGCCGGCTATGGCGCGGAAGCGATCCATCCCTACCTTGCGCTCGAATCTTTGCTCGCGATGCAGGAATTGCTGCCCGCCGGCGTCGACGGCGGCAAGGCGATCAGGAATTACGTCAAGGCGGTCGGCAAGGGCCTGCTGAAAGTCATGTCGAAGATGGGCATTTCCACCTACATGTCCTATACCGGTGCGCAGATATTCGAGGCGGTGGGACTTTCGCGCGAACTGGTTGCCAAGTATTTCACCGGCACCGCGTCCAACGTCGAGGGCATCGGCCTGTTCGAGGTGGCCGAGGAGAAGATACGCCTGCACCGGCAGGCCTTCGGCGCCGATCCGGTGCTTGCCAATGCGCTCGATGCGGGCGGCGAATATGCATTTCGCATCCGTGGCGAGGAACACATGTGGACGCCGGAGGCGATCGCCAAGCTTCAGCATGCGACCAGGCAGTCGAGTTTCGAAACCTACAAAGAATACGCGCGGATCATCAACGACCAGTCCAAGCGTCACATGACATTTCGCGGTCTGTTCGAGTTCAAGTTCGGGCAGACGCAGCCGGTTCCGATAGAAGAGGTCGAACCGGCCAAGGAAATCGTCAAGCGCTTTGCCACCGGCGCCATGTCCCTGGGGTCGATTTCGACCGAGGCGCATACCACGCTCGCCATCGCGATGAACCGCATTGGCGGCAAATCCAACACCGGCGAAGGCGGCGAGGATCAGCGCCGCTTTGCGCCGGCGATATCCGGCGAAACGCTTGCTTCGCGCCTGGGCCGGCAAAACGTCGAGCGCGATCTGGTGCTCGAGGCGGGCGATTCGCTGCGCTCCAAAATCAAGCAAGTCGCATCAGGACGCTTTGGCGTCACCGCGGAGTATCTGGCCAGCGCCGACCAGATCCAGATCAAGATGGCCCAGGGTGCCAAACCAGGCGAAGGCGGCCAGCTGCCGGGGCACAAGGTGTCCGAGTACATCGCTCAGGTTCGTTTCTCGGTGCCTGGTGTGGGCCTGATTTCGCCGCCGCCGCATCACGATATTTATTCGATTGAGGATCTGGCGCAGCTGATCCACGACCTGAAGAACGCCAACCCCGAGGCTTCGATCAGCGTCAAACTTGTCTCCGAGGTCGGCGTCGGCACAGTGGCGGCTGGCGTGTCCAAGGCCAAGGCAGACCATGTCACGATTTCCGGCCATGATGGCGGCACCGGCGCTTCGCCCTGGTCCTCGATCAAGCACGCCGGCACGCCCTGGGAACTGGGCCTCGCGGAAACGCAGCAGACGCTGGTTTTGAACCGGCTGCGCGGCCGTATCGCAGTTCAGGTCGACGGCCAGATCAAGACCGGACGCGATGTCGTGATCGGCGCCATGCTCGGCGCCGATGAATTCGGCTTCGCCACCGCGCCACTGGTGGTCGAGGGCTGCATCATGATGCGCAAATGCCACCTCAATACCTGCCCGGTCGGCGTGGCCACGCAGGACCCAGTGTTGCGCAGGAAATTCCAGGGCAAGCCCGAGCACGTGGTCAACTTCTTCTTCTACGTTGCCGAGGAGGCGCGTGAAATCATGGCTCAGCTTGGCGTGCGCAGCATGAACGAGCTGATCGGGCGCGCCGACCTGCTGGAAATGAAGCGGGGGATTGAGCACTGGAAGGCAAAGGGCTTGGATTTTTCGCGCATATTCCAGCTTCCTCAGGTAGGTCCGGAGGTTGCGCGCTACAAATGCGAAGAGCAGAACCACGGGCTCGAGGGTGCGCTCGATCATCGGCTGGTCGAACTGGCGATGCCGGCGCTGGAACGCGCTCAGGCGGTCGCGATAGACATGCCGATACGCAATATCAACCGCACGGTCGGCACCATGTTGTCGTGGGAAGTCGCGCGCCGTCATGGCCACGCCGGCCTGCCCGAGGACACCATACGCATCAAGTTCGCCGGCAGCGCCGGACAAAGCTTTGGCGCGTTTCTGGCGCATGGAATCACGCTCGACCTGATCGGCGATACCAACGATTACTGCGGCAAGGGCTTATCCGGCGGGCGCATCACGGTGCAGCCTTCACCCAAGTTTCGCGGCGACCCGGCGCAAAACATCATAGTCGGCAACACCGTCCTGTACGGCGCGATTGCGGGCGAGGCCTACTTCCGCGGCGTCGCCGGCGAACGCTTTGCGGTGCGCAACTCGGGCGCAAGCGCTGTGGTCGAAGGCACGGGCGACCACGGCTGCGAATACATGACCGGCGGAACGGTGGTGGTGCTGGGGGTGACCGGGCGCAATTTCGCTGCGGGAATGTCCGGCGGCATTGCCTATGTGCTCGATGAGGACGGAACTTTTGCCCAGCGCTGCAACGCGTCCATGGTGCAGCTGGAACCTGTGCTCACCAAAGCGGAGCAGGAGGGCAAGCTCGCGCGTGACCTGTGGCATCTGGGACAGGCCGACGAAGCCGTGCTCAAGCGCCTCGTGGAGAACCACGCAAAATACACCGGCAGCACGCGGGCGAAAAAGGTGATCAGCGGCTGGGCGCAGTATCGCGGCAAGTTCGTCAAAATATTCCCGCACGAGTACCGGCGCGCACTCGGCGATCTGGCCGCCAAGGGCGGCAAGATCGCTGCTTGAACCGAATCAACGCCGGCTGCCGCGGACAGGAACGATTTCAGGATATTCCGAGCGCAATGCGGCCGCACGGCGCCGGTCTCTGGCTCTGTGGCGAGACGCATCTGGATTAGGGACTAAGGCAAATGGGCAAGATAACCGGTTTCATGGAGTTTCAGCGGCTGCAGGAGGCGAGTGAAGCTCCCGAGTCGCGCAAGAGGCATTACCACGAATTCGTGCAGCACCTGTCGGACAAGGAGGCCGGGGTGCAGGGCGCACGCTGCATGGACTGCGGCACACCTTTTTGCACCAGCGGCTGTCCGGTAAACAATATCATTCCCGACTGGAACGATATGGTCTACAGGCAGAACTGGCGCGAGGCGCTGGAGACGCTGCATTCGACCAACAATTTCCCGGAATTCACCGGCCGCGTCTGTCCGGCACCGTGCGAGGCGGCATGCACGCTCAATATCAACAATGACCCGGTGGGCATCAAGTCGATCGAACATGCGATTATCGACAAGGGTTGGGAGATGGGCTGGGTGCTGCCCCTGCCACCCCGGCAAAAGAGCGGCAAAAAGGTGGCAGTAGTCGGTTCGGGGCCGGCGGGGCTGGCCTGCGCGCAGCAACTGGCGCGCGCCGGGCACGACGTGGTGTTGTACGAGAAGAGCGATCGCATCGGCGGCCTGCTGCGCTACGGCATCCCCGACTTCAAGCTGGAAAAGCACCTGATCGACCGGCGCGTCGAACAGATGCGCACCGAGGGAGTGGAGTTCAGGGCGAACCAGGCTGTTGGCGGGCGCGGCAAGAATGCGCTGTCGGCGAGAAAACTGCTGCAGGAATTTGACGCCGTGGTCGTCTCGTGCGGCGCGGAGCGTCCGCGCGACCTGCCGGTACCCGGGCGCGAATTGAACGGGGTGCATTTCGCCATGGAATTCCTGCCGCAGCAGAACATGGCGGTGGCGGGCGACAAGGTTGCCGGGCAGATCAAGGCGAGTGGCAAGCATGTGGTGGTCATCGGCGGCGGCGATACCGGGTCGGATTGCGTCGGTACGTCCAATCGCCAGGGCGCGGCCTCGGTGACCCAGTTCGAGCTGCTGCCGCAGCCGCCGGCGCAGGAAAACAAACCACTCGTCTGGCCCGACTGGCCGATCAAGTTGCGCACTTCCAGTTCGCACGAGGAGGGTTGCGAGCGCGACTGGTCCGTGGCGACCAAACGCTTCGAGGGCGCAGACGGGAAGGTAGAGAAGCTGATCGCGGCGCGCGTCGAATGGAAGGACGGCAAGATGGCCGAGGTTCCGGGCTCCGAATTTGAAATGAAAGCGGATCTGGTGCTGCTCGCCATGGGCTTCCTCGGCCCGGTGCAACAGGGGTTGATCGAGGAGCTCGCGCTGGACCAGGATGCGCGCAGCAACGTCAAGGCCACGACCGACGGCCCGGGCTGCTACACGACTTCAAATCCCAAGGTGTTTGCCGCCGGCGACATGCGCCGCGGCCAATCGCTGGTGGTCTGGGCGATACGCGAAGGGCGCCAATGCGCACGCGCGGTGGACGAGTTTCTGATGGGGACGTCCGATCTGCCGCGCTAGCCGCTGCTGTTTGCCGACCGCGAAACACGCGGCGACGTAGCTTCTGAAAATGCAAATACCCCGGGTCTCAGACCCGGGGTATTTGCTTGTTGCGCGGCGTTTGCCTGTCCGCTTACAGGGTATCGGTGCAGGTAGCCGAGCTGCCAAACGGGATTGGTGGCGGCGGGGTTGTAAGTGGCGTATAGTCCGCCGCCAGGCCGGACAGGAAGAAGGTCTGCTGGGTAGGCGGATCGTTGGTTGTGACCGAGGTGCGCGCCTCCAGCGTCACTTCTGTCCAGAGTGAGAAACTCTTGGCATAAGTGAGGGTGGCGACGGCAATGCCGGCGGCATCCGTAACCGCGGTAGCGTTGACGCTGGCTACTGCACCTGGTTCGAGCTTGCCGCTGCTGTTCACCACATCCTCGCCGGTACCCGGTACGTTGTTGGCCAGATCCAGAATTCCATTGAAATTGACATCCTCGTTGGCGCAGGTCGCCGTGACAGTCTGCACCCAGGTATTCGTGGGCACGTTTGCCGTAAAGAAGCCTTTCTGATATCGGCCCGGACGCAACGCAAATTGCACCGTGGTTCCGACTACCGGATTTCCCGCCGCGTCGGTAACGATGGCGAGATAGGTTTTGGTATTCGCATTCTGCGGGGTTACCCCGACCCTGTTGTCGGTTCCCAGCCGTACCAGCAGCGACTGCCCGCTGACGGTCAGGGTCGTTGAACCGGTTACCGGGGCGATCGCGACTCCGCCGACACTGCTTACGGTTGCATTGATCGTCACCCCGTTTTGCGCACTGCTGGTGCCGCCGGCAACATAGGTGACCGACGTTGAGCCGGAGACATCGGTGATGCCGGTCGATGAGGTAAGGCTGCCGCCGCTGGGATCGACAATATTGAAGCTTACGCTGGCATTCTTGACCAGGTTGTTTTGCGCATCCCGCACCACCACCGAAATGGTCGAGCTGTTGTTGGTTTGGGAAGTCGATCCGGTGGTGAACTGCACCGTGCCCGGCACGGCCTGCACCGTCGCGGTACTCGCGCTGGTGGCGACGAATACCACATCAAGTGTGACGGCTGGCGTGCCTCCCAGTCCGGAGGCGGTAATAATGGCTGGTCCGGCAGTCCCGGAGGTGATGGTCACGCCCGGTGTATCGCCGGCTGCGTCCGTAACCGACGTGGCGGTCACAGTGCCGCGGCTGCTGGTAAAGTTCACCGTCGAACCAACCACAGGCACGCCAGCGGCTTTCCAGTTGACCGAAACGGGCGTTGCGGTATTCAGGTTTATATCGGTATTGGCTGTCGGTGTCGTGAACGCAAAGCTGGCGCTGCTGATGGTAAGGATCTGGGTGGCGCTCGCGCCGGCAGCGCTGGCGCTGATCGTATCATCGGCAGCTACCGCCGCGGTAACGGTGGCGGTAATCTGACCCGAGCTGTTGGTGATGCCTGTGGAAGGCGTAAGACTGATCGTGTTTCCGGTCGTCGAGGCGACACCCACCGTCATGTTGGGCAGCGGGGTTCCGGCAGAATCCTTGACGCTGAAGGTAAGCGTTGTGGTGGCGCCAAACGCGAGGGAACTGTTGCCGCTGATGGTTATCGTCGTTCCAGTGACGTCGACGCTGTTGTCTGCGGTAGCGGCGTCCGCCGTAGCGCTGATCGCAATCGTGCGGTTGGCCTTGTTGCCGCCTAGATTGAGCTTGGCCGTGACTTGCCCGTTCGTATCGGATACGCCACTGCCGCTGATGTCGGTAAAGAACGCGGACGAATCAGTCCCCTTTGAAAATGTCACGGTCTTGCCGCTGATCGCCTGTCCTGTGGCACTTAACACGATGGCGGTCAAGTCGACGACGGACGCACCGGAAGAAGGAATTTGCGGGCTGCTCGCGAGCAACTGAATCGACGCTACCGCGGGGCCGGTCGCCGGATCGGTAGGCGCAGGCAGGGGCACAGTGGGAATCGCTTGTCCCGAGCCGCAGCCCGTGAGCGCGGCCAGCGTCGCCGCCAGGAAAAACGATGCCGCAAATCTGGAAATTTCCCGGCCCAATAAATTCTGTGTGACTAAGAATAGGTTCTGCACGCAAGCCTCCCGTTCACGCAATCCGCATACATATAATGCTACCCGCATAACGGTACAACATTTTTAGTCTAAACACAATAAGTTAAACGAGATATTTAATGTTGAATAGCTCATGGCGCAGGGCACGCAGGAAGCGACAGCGAAGGGCCGGTGCGGCCGCGCAATCTGCTCCGGGGGATTGCTCCGGGCGACTGCTACGGGGCGCGCTATTCAGACTTCAGATTGCGCGCTCGCGAATCTGGCTAACGGCGACTCCCGCAACGATAGTCACCGACCAGAATGCCGGTTCGAGTTGCGGTCGGCAGTTATTGGCGAGCAGAAAGAACCAAGGCGCGCGCCGCCTGAAGTGCTTCGACCGAGCCGCGATGGGCTATTCCCAGGTCTCCGCGCGTCGAGTCGATCGCAGGCGGCCGCGTGGTATGATTTCCATCACTGCCAGAAACCTCAGAGGCCGTTTCAGAATTGCCGAAGCCTCGCCTGACTTAGCGGCGTGAGGGGCCAAGGTAGGCGTGAAACCCTTCCGCAACCACTATGCCCCTGATTTTGAGATGAACGCTGACTCCATGAACGTCGTCATCCTCGCCGCCGGCCAGGGCAAGCGCATGCACTCGGACCTGCCCAAGGTGCTGCACCCGCTGGCTGGCAGGCCGCTGCTCGCGCATGTGATCGCAACAGCGCGCAGCCTGGAACCCGGCGTCATTTGTATCGTCTATGGCCACGGCGGTGAGCGCGTGCGTGCCACGTTCGCGCAGCCCGACCTGGTCTGGGCGAGGCAGGAGCCGCAACTCGGCACCGGCCACGCCCTGGCGCAAGCCCTGCCGCATCTGAATCCGAAAACCCCGACCCTGGTGCTGTACGGAGACGTGCCGCTCACCCGGAAGCAAACGCTGCAGGCCCTGTATCAGGCGGCGGGCCAGGGCCTGGCGCTGCTCACGGTCGAACTCGACGACCCGCACGGTTATGGCCGCATCGTGCGCAGCCGCGGCAAGGTCAGGCGCATCGTCGAGGAAAAGGACGCGAGCGCATCCGAGCGCGTCCTGCGGGAAATCAACACCGGCATCATGGTGCTGCCGACCGCGCGGCTGAAGGCCTGGCTCGCGGGTCTGCGCAACAAGAACGCGCAGCAGGAGTATTACCTCACCGACGTGGTCGCGGCCGCGGTGGCGGACAAGGTGCCGGTCAACTCGGCCGCACCTGCCGCGGCCTGGGAGACCTTGGGCGTCAACAGCAAATCGCAGCTGGCCGAGATCGAGCGCACGTTCCAGCGCGGCGTTGCCGCCAAATTGATGCAGGACGGCGTCACGCTGTCCGACCCGGCGCGCATCGACGTGCGCGGCAGCCTGGTATGCGGGCGCGACGTGGCGATAGACGTCAACTGCGTGTTCGAGGGCGAGGTGGTGCTCGGCGAGGGCGTCAGCGTCGGCGCGCACTGCGTGCTGCGCGACGTAAAGGTCGCAGCGGGCACGCGCATCGAGCCTTTCTGTCATCTGGAGCAAGCCGACGTCGGCGCGCGCTGCCGCATCGGCCCGTATGCGCGGTTGCGCCCCGGCGCCACGCTCGCCGAAGAAGTGCATATCGGCAATTTCGTCGAAGTGAAGGCGAGCCAGATAGCGGCGCGTTCCAAAGCCAATCACCTCGCCTATATCGGCGACACCACGGTGGGGCGCGACGTCAACATCGGCGCCGGCACCATCACCTGCAACTACGACGGCGCGAACAAGCACCGCACCATCATCGAAGACGGGGCATTCATCGGCTCGGACACGCAACTGGTGGCGCCGGTGCGGGTGGGCAAAGGCGCCACGCTGGGCGCCGGCACGACGCTCACCAAGGATGCGCCCGAGGGGGCGTTGACCGTGTCGCGCGCGAAGCAGGTCACGATCACTGGCTGGAAACGGCCGGTGAAAATGGACAAGGGGCAGAAATAGATGTGCGGCATAGTCGGTGCGGTTGCGCGGCGCGATATCGTCCCCGTCCTGATCGAGGGACTGCGACGGCTGGAATACCGCGGTTACGACTCCTGTGGCATAGCGGTGCACGACGCCGGCGGCGGCGGGCAACTGCGGCGGGCGCGCACCGTGTCGCGTGTGGCTGACCTGGATGCTCAGGTGCGCGAGTCCGGACTCGCCGGCTCCACCGGCATCTGCCACACGCGCTGGGCCACGCACGGAGCGCCGGCCACGGTCAACGCCCACCCGATTTTCAGCCGCGACGAAATCGCGGTGGTGCATAACGGCATCATCGAGAATTACGAAGAGCTGCGCACCCGACTCAAGGACCGGGGCTACGTATTCGTGTCCCAGACCGATACCGAGGTCATCGCGCATCTGATCCACAGTCACTATGCGGGCGACCTTTTTGCCGCCGTGCAGCTCGCGGCGGCGCAATTGCAGGGCGCCTATGCCATTGCGGTGTTCTGCAAAGCCGAACCGCACCGCGTGGTCGGCGCGCGCCAGGGGAACCCGCTGGTGCTGGGCGTCGGAGCAGGCCAAAGCGCGGGCGAGACCTTCCTCGCATCCGACGCCATGGCGCTGGCAGGGACGACCGACCAGATCATCTATCTCGAAGAGGGCGATGTCGCCGAGCTCGGGCTCGGCCGTTACGCCATAGTCGACCGCGACGGCAAGCCGGCGGAACGCGAACTGCGCACGGTAAGCGCCTATGCCGGCGCGGTCGAACTCGGGCCCTACCGACACTTCATGCAGAAGGAGATTTTCGAACAGCCGCAGGCCATTGCCGACACCCTCGAAGGCGTGGCCGGAATCGGGCCGGACATATTCGGCGCGGGCGCAAGAGAAGTCTTTGCCGCGATTGATGCGGTGCACATTTATGCCTGCGGCACCAGTTACTATTCCGGCCTCACCGCAAAGTTCTGGCTCGAGTCCATTGCCGCCCTGCCGACGCAGGTCGAGGTCGCGAGCGAATATCGCTACCGCACCAGCGTGCCCAACCCGCGCGCGCTCGTGGTGGTGATCTCGCAGTCAGGTGAGACCGCCGACACCCTGGCCGCGTTGAAGCACGCGCAGTCGCTGGGCCACGCCCACACTCTGGCGATCTGCAACGTCGCCTCCAGCGCCATGGTGCGGCAGACCGCGCTCAAGTACCTTACCCGCGCCGGGATGGAAATCGGCGTGGCCTCGACCAAGGCATTCACCACGCAACTCACCGCACTGTTCCTGCTCGCGCTCGCGCTGGCGAAGCAGCGCGGGCGGCTTAGCGCGGAGGACGAGGCGCACCACTTGAAAAATCTGCGCCACCTGCCGGCCGCGCTCGCGAGTGTGCTCGCGCTGGAACCGCAGATCATCGCCTGGTCCGAACGCTTCGCGCAGCGCGAGCATGCCTTGTTTCTCGGACGTGGTTTGCACTATCCGATCGCACTCGAGGGCGCGCTCAAGCTGAAGGAAATATCCTATATCCACGCCGAAGCCTATCCGGCGGGCGAATTGAAGCACGGGCCGCTGGCCTTGGTGACCAGGGAGATGCCGGTGGTCACGGTCGCGCCCAACGACGCCCTGCTGGAGAAGCTAAAGTCCAATATGCAGGAAGTGCGCGCGCGAGGCGGCGAGCTCTACGTCTTCGCCGACGGCGACAGCCATATCGCGCCCTCCGAGGGCGTGCATGTGATACGCATGCCGGAGCACTACGGCGCGTTGTCGCCGATCCTGCACGTGGTACCCCTGCAACTGCTGGCCTATCACACGGCGCTCGCGCGCGGCACCGACGTGGACAAGCCGCGCAATCTGGCCAAGTCGGTTACGGTCGAGTAGGCAGGCAGGGGCCAGTTCCGCGGCTGGCCTCAGCGCGCCCATGCCGGCTGTCAACCCAGCGCCAGCGCCATCACACCTAAGGCGATGCAGGCCGCGCCGAAGATACGTAGCGCGCGGTCGCCTTCGCCGAGCAGCTGGCCGCCGATCAGCGCGGCGAACAGCATTGACACCTCGCGCGCCGGCGCCACGTGCGACAGCGGCGCCGTCTGCATCGCAAACAGCACCAGTACGTAGCCCACCGGGCTTAGCACCGCGACTACCAGCGCGTATTTCCACTGCGCGCGCCACAGCGCGGCGGCGGCGGCGCGGTCGAAGAGCAGTGGCGGAACCAGAAACACCAGGCGCACGAAATTGCCGAAGTAATCGACCAGGATGGGCGACATCAGCACGACCTTGACCGCATAGCCGTCCACCACCGTATAGCTGGCGATTAACACCCCGGTCATGAGTCCATAGGCCATGCCGGTGCGCACGCGCGCCTTCTTTGCCTGGTCCTGCGCGGAGCGAAACAGCCCCGGGCCGCCGGCGATCAGGAATACGCCCGCCACCACCGCGACGACGCCCAGCGCACCAGGCACGGTGAGGCGCTCGCCCAACAGGAACAGCGCGACCAGCGAAGATAACAAGGGGCCTGAACCGCGCGCGAGCGGATATACCACCGTCAGGTCCGATTTGCGGTAGCCGCGCAGCAGCACGATGTAATAGAGGACATGCAGTGCGCCGCTCACCGTCACCAGCGCCCATTCCTTCGCGCCCCAGAGCGGCACCGCGCGCCAGCCCAGCCACAGGCCCAGGGGCGCCCAGATCGCCATCATCAGCAGCGCGCTGAACGCG
This sequence comes from Burkholderiales bacterium, assembly GCA_014860355.1. GTDB lineage: Bacteria > Pseudomonadota > Gammaproteobacteria > Burkholderiales > SG8-39 > 2-12-FULL-64-23. Next base: position 49,429 of record JACZJV010000023.1, read on the forward strand.
GCGAAACGCACATCGCCGCCAGCCTTCTTCGCGGCGATGTTCCAGATCGCGTGGATGAGGCCGGCGAGGACGACCAGTAAGAGCGCGGTGAGGGTCATGCGCGGGGCACGACGGCGCCCATTTGCGCCGGGGCCGGCGGCTTCATTCCCGGCTGCGCTCGAGCCGCTTCTCGATTTGTTCCCGCCACTCGGGCGACAATTCCGGCACTTCCAGCGCGCGCAACAGGATGCGCTTGCCGTCTTTGCCACCCCGCTGCATGTAAGCTTCGAACAGAGGCTTGATCGCCACCTTGCGGTAGCCGGTTTCGACTACTTCCACGGCGTCTCCTGCTTCGATCACACCCTCGCGCAGCACGCTAAGATAGAAACCGGTGCGCGCCGATTGGGAAAACAGCTTGGGCATGTGCTCGTCGCCGAAGCGGATGCCGAGCTTGTAACAGGGCACCCGGGGCTGGGTGATGGCAAACAGTGCGCTTCCGATTTGCAGCCGGTCGCCCACGCAGCGTTCGGATTCGTCCAGGCCGGCGACGGTGAGATTTTCGCCGAATTGGCCGTAATTCATTTCGTCGCGGCCCAGCGTTTCGCGCCAGTACGCATAATGATCGAGCGCGTAGGCATATACAGCCTTGTGCAAGCCACCATGGTTGTCCAGATCCGCCTGGCCGTCGCCCTCCAGGTTGTAGGTCCCGGCGCGCACCGGTCCCGCAACCGGCTTCTTGAAAATGCCCGTCTTTATTGACTCGCGGCCGTGTTGCACGGCAATCGGCGGGGACACGTTCACCGAGATCAACTGCATGGTCACCTCCAATCCGGATGCCGGATCCGCATTTGTCGCGCAGCCGCGCACAGCAGGGGCGAGGTTCGGGGCTAGCCGATTGCGTCGATGAGCATGCGCCTGATGTCTTCGCGCGCATTGAGGAAACGGAACCCGGAGCAGCGTGCGCGGCTGCCGTCGGCAAGCGTCACGATCTCCGAGTAGCGCACTTCCAGGTCGACGGTAACCGGACCGGCGCCCGGTATTTCGATGCGGCTGCCGACGAGTACCGTGCCCGGCTCGATCATCACGTCCGGCGGATAGATCAGCACACTGATGCCGCCCAGGCTGACATCCTTGATCTGCGCGTCGAAGGGCGCTATGCCGCCGGCGTCGGCGACGCAGTGCAGCATGAGCGTGGGTGATGCGTCGCGGCGCTCGTGCTGCCGGCGCTGCTGCACCGTGAGTATCTCCGGGTAGCGCATGCGAATTGCCGCGACGCCGTCCTGCGCCACTGCGGTCGGCTCAACGCCGACGAACTCGATATGCCAGTCGTCCGGCTCGGCAACCAGGGTCAGGCGCGTGAGCGCAAGCACGGCCGAATTGAGCGGTTCGTCCTTTGCAGCCGCGACGATGATGAACTGACCGCCCGGGTCGGTGCGCACAATGCGCGTGGCGAACAGCCCTTGGTTGTTCGGCAGTTCCACGGCGATGGCTTGGCGCTGGGCGGCCAGCGCCTCGAGGATCGGCGCGATCTTGCTGGGCGAGCGCAACAGCAGGCTGGTGCTACCGGGGTTTTCGGAGTTCATCGACATAAGCGGCTGCTCGGTAACGGTGTTCCGGCGGTTCTCAATAAAGGTTCGATGGTTTCCTCGTCATTGTAATCCCGTCGCCGGGGTTTCGATCCGGATCCCGGATTCCTTCCTGAGCGATCGTCATGTCCGCGCGGCGGTCGCGAAAAAGAATGGTGCACCCTGCGTCGCGCAGCCTGCGCCTATGACAAGATACACGATTAGCGGGAGTGTATGAAAGATCAGTCGCAATTGGAAGTGAACCCTGCACGTTCCGTGCTGAAAAAGGTGTTCGGCTACGCTGCGTTTCGCGGGCCGCAGGCCGAAATCGTCGAGCACGTCGCGGCCGGCGGCGACTGTCTGGTGCTGATGCCCACCGGCGGCGGCAAGTCGCTGTGCTACCAGATTCCGGCGTTGCTGCGCCCCGGGACCGGCATCGTGGTGTCGCCGCTGATCGCGCTGATGCAAGACCAGGTGGCGGCGCTGCGCGAAGCAGGCGTCAGGGCGGCCTTCCTCAATTCGTCCATGTCGTCCGCTGACGCGGTCGCCGTCGAACGTGGTCTGATCAATGGCGACTACGACCTCGTCTACGTTGCGCCGGAGCGCTTGCTGACGCCGCGTTTCCTGCAACTGCTCGAACGCCTGCAGTCCTGCGCGCGGCTAGCGCTGTTTGCCATCGACGAGGCGCACTGCGTGTCGCAGTGGGGCCACGATTTTCGACCCGAGTACATGCAGCTCGCATTGCTGCACGAGCGTTTTCCCGATGTGCCGCGCATCGCGCTCACGGCCACCGCCGACCGCGTCACGCGCGCAGAAATCGTGCAGCGCCTCGGGTTGGAGGGCGCGCCCCTGTTCGTGTCCAGCTTCGACCGGCCGAACATACGCTACCGCATCGTCGAAAAGGCCAACGCTCGCGCGCAGTTGCTGGCTTTCCTGCGTGCCGAACACATGGGGGACGCGGGCATAGTCTATTGCCTGTCGCGGCGCAAGGTGGAGGAGACGGCCGCCTGGCTGGCCGATCAGGGCGTGGTCGCGCTGCCCTACCACGCCGGCATGGACGCGGACACGCGCAACCGGCATCAGGCGCGGTTTCAGCGCGAGGAGGGCGTCGTCGTGGTCGCGACCATTGCTTTCGGCATGGGCATAGACAAGCCCGATGTGCGCTTCGTCGCGCATCTCGACTTGCCCAAGAGCATCGAGGGCTATTATCAGGAGACCGGCCGCGCCGGCCGCGATGGACTGCCGGCCGACGCGTGGATGGCATACGGCCTGGGCGACGTGGTCAACCAGCGGCGCATGATCGATGCTTCCACCGCCGAGGCGCAATACAAGCGCATTGCCTCGGCCAAGCTCGACGCGCTGCTGGGGCTGTGCGAAGCGAGCAGCTGCCGGCGCGTGCGCCTGTTGAATTATTTCGATGAAACCTCGGCGCCTTGCGGCAATTGCGACGTCTGCCTAGAGCCGCCGCAGGTCTGGGACGGCACCGTGGCAGCGCAAAAAGCGCTGTCCTGCGTTTATCGTACCGGCCAGCGCTTCGGCGCGGTGCATCTGATCGATGTGCTGCTGGGAAAGGAAACGGAACGCGTGCAGCAATGGGGACACCGGACGCTGAGCACCTTCGGCATCGGCAAGGAGCTGGACGAGAAGGCATGGCGCACGGTGTTTCGCCAGCTGGTGGCGCAGGGCCTGATCGCAGTGGATCACGCCGGACATGGGTCCCTCAAGCTCGCCGACGCCAGCCGCGCGGTGCTTCGCGGTGAACAGGCGGTATATCTGCGCCAGGCGCAGCCAGGCAAATCCCGGGCGGGCACCAGACGCCCGCCTGCGACCACGGACGGACTCGACCCTGCGGCAGAGCGCTTGTGGCTGCGATTGCGCGAGTGGCGCGCCGCGATCGCCAGGGAACACGGCGTCCCGGCCTATGTGGTATTTCACGATGCCACCCTGGCCGAGCTGGCGCGCACGCGTCCGCAATCCAAGGCCGAGCTGGGCCAGGTTTCTGGCGTGGGCACACGCAAGCTCGAGCGCTACGGTCCAGCACTGCTGGAGTTGCTGCTGGGCTGACACCGTCCCGATACGTTTCACGCGCCGAATTTGCAGGCCGGCCTGGCAATAATGATTCCTTAAGGTTGCGCCCGTAAAGTTCGCCCCATCGTTCATCACCGATGGGGGGACAGTATGCAAAGATTCAAATCCATGGCGGCGATCCTGCTGGCAGGATTGCTCGCGTTACCCGGCCTGCAGGCCGCAGCCGCAACGCCGGCGGAAATTCAAAAGAGCCTCGAAAGCGCGGCCCGCACCAGCACACCGGGTTTCAGCGGATTTTCGGCCGAGCGCGGACAGCGCTTTTTCAGTTCCACGCACGGCAGCGACTGGAGCTGCGCTTCCTGCCATACGTCGGTACCGGCGCAGCCGGGCAAGCATGTCAAGACCGGCAAAGTGATTGCGCCCATGGCGCCGACGGCGAATCCGCAGCGATTCACCGACGCGGCGAAGGTGGAAAAGTGGTTCAAACGCAACTGCAACGACGTGCTCGGCCGTGTCTGCACCGCCCAGGAGCAGGGCGATGTGCTGGCCTATCTCATGTCGGTGGCGAAATAGGAGAGAGAAATGAACAATGCCAACAAACGAAAACTTTTCGATTCGATAGTCTGGTCGGCTTCACTATTGTTTGCGTTCGGCCTGCTGATAAGCGAAGCGTCGGCCGAATCGACGGGGTTTTCTGCGACCAACAAGACCTGGTCAACCGAGTGCGGCAGCTGTCATCTGGCTTATCCCCCGGACATGCTGCCGGCGCCTGCCTGGCGCCGCATGTTGTCCGGCCTGGACCAGCATTTCGGCACCGACGCCAGCGTCGATGCCCGCGCTGCGGCCGAAATAGGCGCCTTCCTCGAACGCAATGCCGGCCAGGGCAGGAAACGCGGCAGCGACAGCGGAACGCTGCGCATCACCGAGACGCGCTGGTTCGTGCGCAAACACGACGAAGTCCCCACGACCGCCTGGAAAAATCCGCGGGTCAAGACCCCGGCCAATTGCGGCGCCTGTCACAGCGCAGCCGAGCGCGGTGACTTCGACGAAGATGCCGTGCGCATTCCGCGATAAAAGGAGATACCCATGAACAAGCAACGTATCCTGGTCTGGGACCTGCCGACGCGGGTTTTCCACTGGCTGTTGGCGGCTTCCTTCCTCGGAGCGTTTCTGACGGCCGAATCCGAGCGCTATCGCGACATTCACGTGGTACTCGGCTACACGATGTTGGGATTGGTCGTGTTTCGTTCCCTCTGGGGCGTGGTCGGCACCCGCTATGCACGCTTCAGTTCGTTCCCGATCGCGCCGCGCCGGGTCCTCGAATACCTCAAGTCCCTGTTCACGCGCTCGCCGCAGCACCATGTCGGCCACAACCCGGCGGGCAGCCTGGCCATTTACGCGATCCTCGCGCTGTCCGTGCTTGCAGGCGCCACCGGTTATGCAGCCTACAATGAGATTGGCGGTGAATGGCTGGCCGAGTTGCACGAAGGCGCGGCCAATGCGATGCTAGGCTTGGTCATATTCCATATAGGCGCGGTTATGGTGAGCAGTCTGATACACCGGGAGAACCTGGCTGCCGCCATGCTCAACGGCTACAAGAAAGGCCACGTTGGTGAGGGCATCCGCAGCAAGCACCGGTTCGTTGCCGCGGCTGTGCTATTGGTGGCTGCGTATTTCTGGGCCGGCAGCGCCGGGTTGCTGCCGGATGCCATAGGCGTACCGGCAGTCGCAGCCGTCTCCCCGCAGATACGCGGCGAGCACGGTTGATGCGGGAACCAGGCTAAGCATGCGCATACTTCTGGTCGAGGACGACAAGCTGCTGGGGGATGGCGTGCAGGCAGGCCTCATCCAGTCCGGCTTCAGCGTAGATTGGGTCCGGGACGGAGTTGCCGCGGAGCTGTCGCTCAAGACCGGCGAGTACGCCGGCGTCGTGCTCGACCTCGGACTGCCGCGGCTCTCGGGACTGGAGGTGCTGCAGCGCCTGCGCCGCGGCGGCGACAAGGTGCCGGTGTTGATCCTGACCGCGCGCGACCGGGTGGAAGACCGCATCAAAGGCCTGGACGGCGGCGCTGACGACTACCTGGTCAAACCCTTCGATCTGCACGAACTCGCGGCGCGCCTGCGCGCCCTGATCCGGCGCTCCAGTGGCGAAGCAGCGCCGAACCTGCGGGTGGGCGAAATCGAACTCGACCCAGCTGCCCGCTGCGTAAGCTTCCGCGGCCGGCCGGTCGAGCTTTCCGTGCGCGAGTTCGCGCTGCTGCAGGAGCTGATGCTCAACGCGGGGCGGGTGCTGTCGCGCGAGCAGCTGGCGCAGCGGCTGTATTCCTGGGGCGAAGAGATCGAAAGCAACGCCATCGAGGTGCATGTGCATCACCTGCGGCGCAAGCTGGCGCCGGAACTGTTGCGCACCGTGCGCGGCGTGGGCTATCTGATGCCGCGCGAGGCGCCATCGCCATGAGGGCCGGCTTGGATTTCTCAAAATACGCCCGGTTGGCGGAGTATTTGCGGATGCTCCACGAAGCCAGCCTCTCCCGGGGATATTCCCTTATGTCCAAATGATGAATCCCGCGCCGGCGCCCGCCTACTCGCTCAAGCGGCGCCTGCTGCTTGCGCTGCTCGGCGGCATCACCCTCGTCTGGCTGGCGACGGCGGTGTTCAGCTATTTCGATGCGCGCCACGAACTCGACGAATTGCTCGACGCGCACCTGGCGCAGTCGGCATCGCTGCTTTTGGCGCAGACGGGGCACGAGACCGAGGAAATCGATACCGAGCACATGCCGCAGCTGCACAAGCGCGCGCGCAATGTCGCAATACAAATGTGGGAGAACGGCAATACCCTGCGCCTGCATTCGCCCAGCGCCCCCGCCGAGCGCCTGTCGCAGCAAGACGAGGGTTTCAGCGACGCCAGGGTCGCGGGCAAGCGCTGGCGCGTATTCAGCGCCTGGGGTCCCGAGCGGCGCTATCTGGTGCAGGTCGGCGAACGCTACGAAACGCGCGACGAGATCGCCGCCGACCTCGCGAAAAACCTGCTGCTGCCATTGCTCTTCGCCCTGCCCCTGCTAGGCTTGCTGGTCTGGTTCAATATTGCGCACGCGCTGCGGCCGCTGGCCGCACTCGGACGGCAGGTGGCCGCGCGCGATCCGGGCAATCTGGGCACGCTCGACGCGGGCGCAGTCCCGGCCGAAGTCCTGCCTCTGGTCGAAAACCTGAACCGCTTGTTCGAACGCGTGGCGCAGCTGATCGAGAACGAGCGCCGCTTCACCGCCGACGCCTCGCATGAGCTGCGCACGCCGTTGGCGGCCTTGAAGACGCAGGCCCAGGTGGCGCTGGCATCCAACAACGATGCCGAGCGCAGCCACGCGCTCGAACGCGTGATCGCTGGCTGCGACCGCGCCACGCACCTGGTGCAGCAGTTGCTGACGCTCGCGCGCCTCGATCCGGACGAACCCGGGGGCAAGGCCGAAGTCTGCGATCTGCAGGCCTTGGCCAGGACCGCCGTGGCCGAGCTCGCTCCGTTCGCCCTGTCGCGCAAGGTCGAAATCGATCTGGCCGAAGGCGCGGCAGTGGAAATTACGGGCCATGCGGGGCTGATCGCCATCCTGCTGCGCAACCTGATCGACAACGCCATCCGTTACAGCTCCGAAGGCGGCAGTGTGCATGTGCGCGCGGCGCGCGCTGGCGCGGCGGCCGTGCTCACGGTCACCGACCAGGGGCCGGGCATTCCGGCAGCCGAGCGCGACAAGGTGGGACAACGCTTTTACCGCGTGCTCGGCACCGAGGAATTCGGCAGCGGCCTCGGCCTGTCCATCGTCAAGCGTATCGCCGAACTCCATGGCGCCGGCTTCGGCCTCGGCGAGGGCGAGCGGGGCAAAGGGCTGACGGTCGCGTTGAGGTTCAAGCCTTAGCGTTTGTAACGAAACGATGGGAGTTATCCCCTCGTTTCGTTACAAACTATTAGACTACGAGCAGCACCGCCACTCCGGCCACTGTCAAGACCGCGCCCAGCGCCACGCGCGAGGGCACGCGCTCCTGCCGCAGGACGAGCATGCTCAGAGCGAGCGTAAACAGCGGATAGGTCGCAACGATGGGCGAGACCAGCGCCACCTTGCCTTTTGCCAAAGCCGTATACATGAGAAACATGCTGGCGCCGTTGAGCAATCCCGTCGCGACGAACCAGGGCGCGGCGCGGCGGTCGGTCGGCTGGCGCGGTCCGCGCCAGCGCGTCGCCGCGAGTATCACCGCAGCCGATACCGTATAGCCGATCAACGCGGCGGCGTACGGGTTTGCCCAGAGCGCGAGCCCGGCCTTGGTCAGAACCTGCGCCAGCGCGCGCAGTGCCGCCGCTGCTACCGGCAGGGCGATCGCCCACAGCGGCCAGCTGCGCGGGAGCGCGTCGCCGCCCCAGGTCAGCGCCAGCATCCCGAGCACGATGGCGGCGGTGCCGAGCACATTGCCCGTGCTGAGCCCCTCCCCCAGGAACAGGATGGCCCCGGTCAGGGCAAATAGTGGCGTGGTGCAGGAAATCGAGCTGGTGATGGTCGGCCCCATGCGCTGGTTGCCGGTGTAAGTGAGCAGGGTTACCGCCGCCGGAAAGAACAGGCCGATCAGCGCGAATATGCCCGCCGCGCCAAGGCTGAATCCGTCGGCGTGGAACAGAAACGGCGCCAGACACCAGAAAACCAGCGTGGAGGAAGGCACGCCGATCGCCGCGCCGGCAGCCGGAGACGCGTAGCGCAGGCCCAGCCGCGTGGTAATCATCGCGGCGCCCAGGCCGGCGGCGGCGGCCAGCGCCCACAAAGCGGATTCGATCATGCCTGGCTGCAGCGTCAGTAGGGTTCGTTCACAGGGTTCCTCCACCGCATGATAGCGCGCCCTAGGCCCGGACTTTTCCTCAGTGCGGGTGGCGGTGATGCAGATCGGGCAAATGCGCATGGTTGTGCGCGAGCGGCGCGTGCCGGTGCGGGTGTGTATGCGGCTCCGGCCCCTCGCTGCCCTCATGCGCATGCTGATGATGCGCGTCGTGGGTGTGCAGGTGCTCGTGCGCCAGCGCTTCATGCACGTGCAGGTGCCCATGCCGTTCCGTGAGCGCGAGCCAGGTGGCTGCGATCATCAGCGCGAACGCGGCGCCGAAGCCGACGCTTACCGGCTCCCCCAACAACGTGATCGACAGCCCCGCGCCGATGAACGGCGCGGTCGAGAAATGCGCGGCGGCGCGCGCGCTGCCCAGGTGACGCAGGGCGAGGATGTACAGCACCAGGCTCACGCCATAGCCCAGCCACCCGAGCAGGAGAGCCCCCGCCAGCTGCAGCATCGGCGGCACAGTGGCGCCCAGGGCGAGGGCGGTAACGATGTTGACGCAGCCCGCCACCAGCCCCTTGATCATGGCGATGTTGACCGGGTCGGCCGCCGCGATGCGGCGGGTAAGGTTGTTGTCCAGCGCCCACAGGGCACAGGCTGCAGCTACCGCGAGGGAGCGCAGCGTAAGCCCGGCGCCGGCCCGCGGATCATAGCCGAGCAACAGCCCGGCGCAGAGCATCAAGCCGGCGGCGAGCCAGATGCGTCCCCCGACCGCCTCGCGGAACACCAGCGCGGCGATCAGCGCCGTCAGTATTCCTTCCAGGTTGAGCAATAGCGACACGCCCGAGGCGCTCGCGCCGGCCAGACCCCACATCAACAACAGTGGTGCGGCGATGCCGCCGCAGAGGACGGCCCCGGCGAGCCAGGGCGTGTCGCGCGCCTGCAGCGGCGCGTCGGCTGCGCGCTGGCGCCGGCCCCATCGCACCAGCGCCAGACCCAGGCCACTGCCCAGGTAAAGCAGGCCGGCGAGCAGGTTGGGCGCAATGTCCGCCTGCAGCAGCTTGGCCAGCGGCGTGCTCGCGCCGAACAGGGCGGCTGCGGCGAGCGCCACCAGCGCATAGCGTTGCGTGGACAGATCGATCATGGCCGGGTCCTGGCTGGTGAAAAACCTGCGCGTGGCGGGGTCAGGGCGTGATCAGCTTAAGGTTCAGCGCGCGTTCGAGCAACCAGATCATCGCGATCGTCACGATCGCGATCGAACCGCCGAATAGCACCACGCGGCGGTAAAACCAGCTTTCGCGCAATGCATACGCAAGCGGCAGGAAGGCGGCGACGATGGTGAGTTGCCCGCCCTCCACGCCGAGATTGAACCCGACCAGGGCCAGCACCAGCGCGTCGCGCGGCAGCCCCAGTTCGGTGAGCACACTGGCAAAACCGAAGCCGTGGATCAGGCCGAAGGCGAAGGCCACCACCCAGCGCCTGCCGCCGACCACCGGCAGCAGGTTGTTGAGCGCGGCCAGCACCACCGAAGCGGCGATGGCCGATTCCACCAGCCGCGAGGGCAACGAAATCACGCCCAGCGCCGCGAGCGACAGGGTGATCGAATGCGCCACGGTAAACGAGGTCACGATCTTGAATACGTCCCAGAAGGCGTCTGGAAAGCGCGCTACCGGCGACCAGTGCTTGCGCTCGCGCAGCAGCACCGCCGGCAGCAGCAGCGATACGAGAAACAGAATATGGTCGTAACCGATCCAGATGTGCCATACGCCTTCGCGGGCATAGCTCAGAAACTGCCTGAAGGAGGACATCTCGCCGAGTTCGAAGCGCTGCTTCGAGCGCCCCGGCGAGAACACCAGGCTCTGGATCTTCCCCTGATACTCGAGATTGAGCAGCCCCTTGTGCTGCGCGTCGAAATCGAAAAACAGGCTGTAGCCGATTTCGATCGCAGCCGGCGCGGCGGCGCACTCGGCGGCGAAGCGCAGCACCTCGTAGGCGCCGTCGCTGTGGTGATCGACCTGGTGGGCGCTTACGCGCAGCGGACAGTTCTCCCCGTCGCCCGAAAGACTCAGCCGCGCCAGCGCGTAGGCGCCGATGTCGGACTGGCGAGCGCGCAGCTCGCCCCAGGTGATCTCGCCGTCGCCGTTGGCGTCGAGGCCGATCGCCTGTTCCAGGTCGCGCAGCGCGATGTCCCATTGCCCGCTGACCTGCGCGCCGTCGATCTTGAGGCGCAGGTAACTGTCGCTGGGCTTGTGTGCCTGTACCGCGAAACTCGCGAGCAGCAGCAGCAGCGCCAGCCAGCGGCTCAATTCGCCCCCGCCTGCAGCTGTTGCGCCAGTTTTTCGCATACCGGATCTTCGTAGCCGCTGCTTTTCATCCAGTCGAGCGCCGGCTGCGCCGCGGCGTAATCCCTGGCGGCCAGGGCCGCTTCCATCAGCATGCGCGCATCGCTCGCCTCGCGCTGCACCCGGTAATTTTCTGCTGCGAGGCGCACGGCGCCTTTGGAGTCACCGAGCATGGCGAGGTGGAAGCGCGCCTCGTCCTGCTGGTGCAGCTTGTCGCCGCGCAGGGCGGAAGCGTCGAAGCGCTCCTGCAGCATCTTGACGTGCGCCGCCGCGGAAGGGAGTCCCGCCGCCTGCTCCGACAGCGCCAGGCGCAACAGCAGAACGTCGGAGCGTTCCCAGTCCTTGAGCAGGGCGACCGCGTCGAGCGGCCGGCCCTGGTCGAGCAGAAAATCGGCATAGGCGGCGAGGATATAGCCGTCGGTGATGCCCAGTGCCAGGCCGGCCTTGAAATGGCGCTCGGCGAGTTCGGCTCGGCCCAGCTGCACGGCGGCTTCGGCCAACCGCGTCTGTATCCAAAGCTTCAGCTCGGGGCCGGCGTCGGGCCGGCGCGCCAGCGCCGCGGACAGGTCGGAGTAGGCCTGTTCCGCTTTTCCGGTGCGCGCATCGATGGCCGCATTGCACGAGGTGTTGAGCAGCGCGCTTGCCAGCGGCGCGAGCCTGGCGCAAGCCGCGCGCGCGCCGGCATAGTCCGCCTGCACCAGCAGGATGGCCGCGCGCCAGGTCCAGATTTTGGCGATTTCGGGGTCGATCTCAGCCGCCCGACCGAGGTCGGCGAGTGCCGCATCGAATTCGTGCCGGTATTGGCGCACCAGCGCGCGCATGATCAGGCTTTCCACCGGTGGCGCGGCGGCGCTGCTCCAGGGCCGGATCACGGCCTCGGCGTAGCCGACGTAGCGCGGGTCGCCCTCGGCACTGGCGAGGTCGAAGTAGCGCTGCGCCAGGGCCAGCGCGCGTTCCAGGTCCTGTGGTTGCTCCGCATGCGCCCGGCGCAGCGCGCGCAGTTCCCTGCCCTCGGCGGCTGTAGCCTTGAACGGCAGGCGCTCCAGGACCTCGGCGTCCGATTTCGGGGTATAGGGCGCGGCCATCGCCGCCCCGCTGCCGAAGCCGAGAATAAGGGCAAAACCCAGGGGGAGCAGGTGACGCATGTCAGGTCGGATGCAAGTGGACGTAGCCGGCCTGGGTTTAACCGATGGCGCGGTGCGCGCAGTTTAGCATTGATTGTTTGGCGTTTTCTTGGGGTTTGTCGCGGCGCAACCAGAACCCGCCGAATCCTGTCAACCCTTAATAGGCTGGGCCGTTACTGTCGATTCCGGCACTGCGGCTAAGGCCGCTATGCTTGCACCGCGATATCGATGTCGGCTCCTCAAGACGGAACGATGGAAAGAGGCGGTAGAAGGCGCGCTGGTAAATTAAATCCATCAATGAGGAGTCAACATGAGCAAGTTGCTGTCGATATTGGTTGCTGCTTTATTCGCTGTTTCCACCGGTTCCGCGTTCGCTGCCAAGCACATGGCGGCCCCGGCCGAAAAGTCTGAAATGAGCAAAGAAGCGAAACCCGCCGAAGCCAAACCGGCTACGGAAAAGAAAGCCAATAAAGAAAAGAAAGCCAAGAAAACCAAGACCGCCAAGAGCGACAAAAAAGCCACGACTGAAGCAGCACCCAAAGAAGAAGTGAAGAAGTAGGTCTTTCTTCTACGCAGTAAGGAACGGGCAGGGTACTCCCTGCCCGTTTTTTTATTGTTTGGCGTCAATCGCGCTGCCCCGCCCGCGCCCGCGAAAATTTGCTAGAGTCGCTCGCCATGAGCGTGAACCTGGCCCAGCTTCTCGTACGCAGCGCGCACGCCTATCCGGCCCTGCCTGCGCTTGCGCGCGGCGCGCACCTTGGTTGCACTTACGCCGAGCTGGCCGCGCGTGTGGCGCGCCTCGCGGCCGGGCTCGCGGCGCACCTGCGCGCGAACGACCGCGTCGCCCTGGTGATGCAGAACTGCCCGCAGTACGTCGAACTGCTGTTCGCCTGCTGGCACGCCGGCCTGTGCGCGGTGCCGGTCAACGCCAAGCTGCATCCGCGCGAACTCGAATTCATCCTGCATAACAGCGGGGCGCGCCTGTGCTTCGCCAGTGCCGAGCTCTACGACTCGGTCGCGCCGCTGCAAGCCGGCGTCGCCTGCCTCGACGAAGTGATCGACGCCGACGGCCCGCTCTACGCCGCGCTCGCCGCGGGCGCGCCCCTGCCGATGGCGGCGCGGGAGTCCGGCGACCCCGCCTGGCTGTTCTACACCAGCGGCACCACCGGCCGGCCCAAGGGCGTGACGCTGACGCAGAAAAACATCATGGCCGCGATCCTCAACTACTTTTCCGACGTCGATACCATAGCGCCGGGCGACGCGATCATTCACGCCGCGCCCATGTCACATGGTTCGGGCTTTTACATGCTGCCCCATGTCGCGCACGCCGGTCTGAACGTGATTCCGGAGTCGGGCGGCTTCGACGCGCCCGAAATCTACGCGCTCGTGCAGGCGCATCGCGGTGTCACCATGTTTGCCGCGCCCACCATGGTCAAACGCCTGGTCGACCATCCCGGCGACAGCGACACCGCGAACCTCAAAACCATCGTCTACGGCGGCGGCCCGATGTATGTCGCCGATTGCAAGGCGGCGCAGGCGCGCTTCGGCTACAAGCTCGCGCAGATCTACGGCCAGGGCGAATCGCCCATGACCATCACCGCCATGGGTAAGGCCATCCATGCCGCCACCGACCATCCGCGCTACGAGCAGCGCCTGGCCTCGGTCGGCCAGGCATTCACCGGGGTGGAGGTCCTGGTTGCCGACGACCAAGACCGGCCGCTGCCACCGGGCGAACCCGGCGAAATCCTGGTGCGCGGTGAACCGGTCATGGCGGGCTACTGGAACAACCCGCAGGCCAGCGCCGAGACCTTGCGGGGCGGCTGGTTGCACACCGGCGACATCGGTAGCCTGGACGAGGAAGGATTTCTCACACTGAAGGACCGCAGCAAGGACATGATTGTTTCGGGCGGCTCCAACATCTACCCGCGCGAAGTGGAGGAAGTGCTGTTGCGGCACCCCGGCGTGAGCGAAGTGTCGGTGGTCGGGCAGAAGGACCCGGAGTGGGGCGAAATCGTGGTCGCCTTCATCGTCGCCCGGGCCGCACCGCCGGTCCGGGCCGAACTGGATGCGCTGTGCCTGGACCACATCGCGCGCTTCAAGCGGCCCAAGGCCTACCATTTCGTCGAGGCCCTGCCCAAGAACAGCACCGGCAAGGTGCTCAAGACCGAGCTGCGCAAGCTCCTGACCTAGTCGCCGCCGCAACGCCAAGCCGCCCGCAAAATCCACTGCCGTCCATTCGGGGATTCCGAAAACTGTCCTCAGAACCCGAGACCGCTCTGATCCCCTCGCCCGCGCGGGTCAAAAAAACGATCCGCGCAAGATCGGGGTCTTTGGGAAAACCTGAAACCCCTATAGGTTGCGCCTGTTAAACTGCTGTTCGGATTCAAGTTCCAGTTCCAGCCAAGTTGACGTTAACGTAAACGTCACCTAAACTGGGTTTTTCCGGAATTCCCTCGAGCGGGGTTGCCATGACCGACCTGTCCGTCAGTTCCAAGCTGACCATCTACAAGCCCAAGCACAAGGTGCGCTTCGTCACCGCGGCCTCGCTCTTCGACGGCCACGACGCCTCGATCAATATCATGCGCCGCATCCTGCAGGGCACGGGCTGCGAGGTGATCCACCTCGGCCACAACCGCTCGGTCGAAGAAGTGGTGAACGCGGCGCTGCAGGAGGACGTGCAGGGCATCGCCATCAGCTCCTACCAGGGCGGCCACGTCGAATACTTCAAGTACATGCTCGACCTCCTGCGCGAGCGCGGCGGCGGCGAGATCAAGGTGTTCGGCGGCGGCGGCGGCGTGATCGTGCCCGAGGAAATCGACGAGCTGCAAGACTACGGCGTCTCGCGCATCTATTCGCCCGAGGACGGCCAGAAAATGGGTCTGCAGGGAATGATCAACGACATGGTCATGCGCTGTGACGTGGACCTCGCGCCGCTCGCGCCGCGCGACCTCGACGCCGTCAAGGCCGGCGACCGGCGCAAGCTCGCGCAGCTCATCACCGCGCTAGAAAACAAGAGCGCCGACGCCAAGCTGCGCGAGGCAGTTGCGAAGGAGGCCCAAGCGCTGGCCATCCCGACCCTGGGCATCACCGGCACCGGCGGCTCGGGCAAGTCCTCGCTCACCGACGAACTGATCCGGCGCTTTCGGCTGGACCAGGACGACAACCTGAATATCGCCGTGATCGCGGTCGACCCCTCGCGGCGCAAGTCCGGCGGCGCGCTGCTCGGCGACCGCATCCGCATGAACGCCATCAACGGCGAGCATATCTTCATGCGCTCGCTCGCCACGCGCGCCGCGGGCTCGGAGATTTCCGAGGCCCTGCCCGACGCGCTGGCCGCGTGTAAACTCGCCGGCTTCGATCTGATCGTGGTCGAGACCTCGGGCATCGGCCAGGGCGATGCGGCCATCGTGCCGCTCGTCGACGTCTCGCTTTACGTGATGACGCCGGAATTTGGCGCCGCGAGCCAGCTCGAGAAAATCGACATGCTCGATTTCGCCGACTTCGTCGCCATCAACAAGTACGATCGCAAGGGCGCCGCCGACGCGCTGCGCGACGTGCGCAAGCAATACCAGCGCAACCGCGACGCGTTCAAGTTTCCGCCCGAGACCATGCCGGTGTTCGGCACCATCGCCGCGCGCTTCAACGACGACGGCGTCAGCGCGCTCTACCAGCACCTGCTGCCGCGCCTCAAGGAGTTCGGGCTCAAGGCCAAGCCGGGCAAGCTGCCCGTGGTGGAAAACCGCGCCTCCAGCAGCCAGGCGGTGGTGGTGCCGCCGCAGCGCAGCCGCTACCTCGCCGAGATCGCCGAGTGCGTGCGCGGCTACCACAAGTTTGCACGCGAGCAGTCGCGCATCGCGCGCGAACGCCAGCAGCTCTCCGCCTCCCGGGCCATGCTCGCGGCCGAATGCAAGGAGGTGGTCGCATCACTCGCCACGCTCGTGGCGCAGCGTGAAGCCAGGCTCGACGCCCGCGCCAAGAAACTGCTCGACATGTGGCCGCAGATGCAGGCGGCCTATGCGGGAGACGAATACGTGGTCAAGATACGCGGCAAGGAGCTGCGCACCAAGCTGACCTCCAGGTCGCTCTCGGGCAGCACCATCCGCAAGGTGGCGCTGCCGCGCTACGAGGACCACGGCGAACTGCTGAAGTGGCTCTTGCTTGAGAACGTCCCCGGATCTTTTCCCTATACCGCCGGCGTGTTCGCCTTCAAGCGCGAAAACGAAGACCCGACGCGCATGTTCGCCGGCGAAGGCGATCCGTTCCGCACCAACCGCCGCTTCAAGCACGTGTCCAAGGACATGCCGGCGAAGCGCCTCTCGACCGCGTTCGATTCCGTGACACTCTACGGCTTCGAGCCGGACGAGCGCCCCGACATCTACGGCAAGGTCGGCAACTCGGGTGTGTCGATCGCGACGCTGGACGACATGAAGGTGCTCTACGACGGCTTCGACCTGTGCAGCCCCAACACCTCGGTGTCCATGACCATCAACGGGCCGGCGCCGACCATGCTGGCGATGTTCCTCAATACCGCCATCGACCAGCAGGTGGAGAAGTTCCACGCCGACAACGGCCGCGACCCGACCGAGGAAGAGCGCGACAAGATCAAGGCGTGGACGCTCGCCACCGTACGCGGCACGGTGCAGGCCGACATCCTCAAGGAGGACCAGGGGCAGAATACCTGCATTTTCTCGACCGAGTTTTCACTGAAGGTGATGGGCGACATCCAGGAATACTTTGTCCACCACGATGTGAAGAACTTCTATTCGGTGTCGATCTCGGGTTATCACATTGCCGAGGCCGGGGCGAACCCGATCAGCCAGTTGGCGTTCACGCTGTCGAACGGCTTCACTTTCGTCGAGGCCTACCTCGCGCGCGGCATGCACATCGACGACTTCGCGGGGAATCTCTCGTTCTTCTTCAGCTACGGCATGGACCCGGAGTACACCGTGATCGGGCGCGTGGCGCGGCGGATCTGGGCGGTGGCGATGAAAAACCGCTATGGCGCGAACGAGCGCAGCCAGAAGCTCAAGTACCATTCGCAAACGAGCGGGCGCAGCCTGCACGCGCAGGAGATTTCGTTCAACGACATCCGCACCACGCTGCAGGCGCTGATCTCGACCTACGACAACACCAACAGCCTGCACACCAATGCCTACGACGAGGCCATCACCACGCCCACCGAGGAATCGGTGCGCCGCGCCATGGCGATCCAGCTCATCATCAACCGCGAGTGGGGCCTGGCGAAGAACGAGAACCCGAACCAGGGCGCGTTCATCATCGACGAGCTCACCGACCTGGTCGAAGAGGCGGTGCTGAAAGAGTTCGAGGCGATCTCCGAGCGCGGCGGGGTTTTGGGTGCAATGGAGACCGGCTACCAGCGCGGCAAGATCCAGGAAGAGTCGATGTACTACGAGCACAAGAAACACGACGGCTCCTACCCGATCGTCGGCGTCAACACCTTCCGCGACCCGCACGCGGGCGAAGTGCCGCAGCGCATCGAGCTGATCCGCTCGACCGAAGAGGAAAAGCAAAGCCAGCTGAAACGCCTGCGTGACTTCAAGGCGCAGCACAGGTACGAATCCGGCCCCATGCTCGCGCGCCTGCAGCAGGCGGTGATCGCCAATCAGAACGTGTTCGAGGTGCTGGTGGACGCGGTGCGCTGCTGCTCGCTCGGTCAGATCACCAATGCGCTGTTCGAGGTGGGGGGGCAATATCGGCGCAGCATGTAGGCTCCACCGCGGCCCTTCTTACGATGTTCGACCTCACGCTTAGCTTCGACAATGGCCCAGAGCCGGACGTCACGCCCGGCGTCCTCGATGTGCTGGCGCTCGAGAATATTCACAGCACGTTCTTCGTGATTGGCGACAAAATCGCCGATCCCGCGCGCAGGCGCTTTGCCGAGCGCGCCCACGCCGAAGGGCATTGGATCGGCAACCACTCGATGCACCACACGCTGCCTCTTGGCGACGCGGCGGATCCCGCTACGGCGGCGGTGGAGGAGATCGACGGGGCGCAGTCACACCTCGGCGGCTTGGCCCACCCTGACCGCCTGTTCCGGCCGTTCGGGCGCGGCGGCGCAATCGGCCCGCACCTGTTTTCGCGCGCGGCGATAGTGCGCCTTACCGAAGGGGGTTACACGACGGTGCTGTGGAACTCGATCCCGCGCGACTGGGCCGAGCCCGATGCCTGGGTCGAGACCGCGCTCGCCCAGTGCCGCTTGCACGCGTGGTCGCTCATGGTGCTGCATGACCTGCCCACGGGCGCAATGTGCCATCTCGAACGCTTCATCGGCCGCGCGCGCGAGGCCGGAGCGCGCTTCCGCCAAGACTTCCCGCCCGAGTGCGTGCCGATCGTGCGCGGCAAGCTGATGCGCAGTATGAGTGGATTGGTGAATCAGGCGCAAGCGCCTGGTCCGTTACAGCAGTAAAGGCGGCGCGCGCCCGCCGCAGGCGGGCGCCCTGGCGAACTGATCGAAGGTCAGGAAATCTCGCGGCGCACGATTGCGGCGCCTGCCGTCAGCGCCTTGAGCTTGCCGAAGGCGATCTCGCGCGGGAGATACTTCATGCCGCAATCCGGCGCCGCAATCAGGTTTTCGCTTGCGACGAATTTCAGGCCGGCGCGGATCCGCGCCGCCACCTGTTCCGGGGTCTCGACGGCGGGATCGCCCAGGTCGAGGACGCCGAGCAGGATCTTCTTGCCCGCGAGGTCTTTCAACACGCCCAGATCGAGTTTCGGCTGCGCTGCTTCGATTGAGATTTGCTGCGCGATGCTGTCCGCGAGCCCCGGCAGGAAGGAATAGCCGGTCGGTTTGGATGCGCCGGGCACCACCGCGGCATAGCCGAAGCACAGATGCACTATCGTCGGCACCGTGATGCCCTTCAGCGCGCGGTTGATCGCCTTGACGGCGTAACGCTTCGCCGCCTCGGGGTCGTTGCGCAGCCAGGGCTCGTCGAGCTGGATGATGTCGGCACCCGCATTTTGCAGGTCGTGCGCCTCCGCGTTGACGGCCGCGGCGAAGTCCATCGCCATTTCTTCGTCGTCGCGGTAAAAATCGTTCTGCGCCTGCTGCGACATGGTGAACGGCCCGGGCAAGGTGATCTTCGCGGGCAGGTCGGTGTTAGCGCGCAGGAACTGCATGTCGCGCAGTTCGACTGCGCGGCTGCGCCGAATCCTGGCGACGACGCGCGGCACCTGCGTCAACTGGCCGTAGCGCGACTTCACCTCGCCGGGGTGCTCGTTGTCCAGGCCCTCGAGCGCGGTGGCGAAGCGGTTGGAATAGCTTTCGCGGCGGATCTCGCCGTCGGTGATGATGTCGATGCCGGCGCGCTCCATGTCGCGGATCGCGAGCACGGTGGCATCGTCCTGCGCCTGTTCGAGGAATTGCTCGGGGATGCGCCAGATTTCCGTCATGCGCGTGCGCGGCACGACTTTCGACAGCAGCTGCCGGTTCACCAGCCAGTCGGGCTGCGGATAGCTGCCGACCACGGTGGTAGGCAGAAGATGGGTCGGGAGCTGCGGGGTCGGGGCCATGCTTTCTCCTTGTGGAATCGATGCAGGTCTAGGCGGCCGCAGCCACCGGAACGCCCGGACCGCCTTCGGCCTGGGCGGCTTTCGGTGCCCGCCCGACGGATTGCCAGACTACTACGCGGCGTTCGATCGCGCGCGCAAGCATGTAGTACGCGACCGACAGGACCAGGATCATCAGCAGCGCCGCGAATACACGTGCGCTGTCGAGGATGGTGCGGTTGAGCGTCACCAGATAGCCGATGCCCGCCGCCGCAGTCAGCATTTCGGACACCACCACGCCGATGATCGCCAGCGCGCCACCCAGCCGCAGGCCGGCGAACACCGCGGGCAGCGAGGCCGGTATGATCACGCGGGTGACCTGCTGCGTCAGCGTCGCGCCCATGCTGCGCGCGGCAAGGATGAACTGCGGGTCGATGGTGCGGATGCCCGCGGCGGTCGAGAGCATGACCGGGAAGAAGGCGTAGATGCCGGCGAACGCGATCTTCGATTCAGAGCCGATGCCGAACCATGCGGTAAACACCGGGTAAAGGATTACCATCGGCACCGCATACAGGCTGGAGAACACCGGCAGCAGCAGGTCGCGCAGCCGCGCGATGCCACCCACGACGGCGCCGGTAATGATCCCGCCGCCGCAGGCGATCAGCATCGCCAGCGCGACCTCGTACAGGGTCACCAGAAGCGCCGCCCAGTAGATGTGGCTATCCTGGTAGAGCACCTTGAGCGTGCTCGACAAGGCGGGCAGGAGCAGCTCCGGAATCAGTCCGGTTCTGGGCACCAACTCCCACGCGAGCAGCAGCGTGACGAGCATTGCCCAGCGAACCTTGGCCGGAGCGGGCAGCGCGCGCGGTCGCATCAGTCGGCCTTGCGGATCTGGTGCCAGATGCGCTCGCGCAGCTGGCCGAAGGCGTCGGTCGCCATCATTTCGTAAGTGCGCGGGCGCGTCAGCGTCACCGCGATGCGGTCGATGATTCTGCCCGGACGCGCCGACATCACCAGGACCTCGTCCGCGAGAAAGACCGCTTCGGTCAGGCTGTGGGTGATGAAAACGACCGTCTTGGAGGTCTTCGACCAGATGCGCAGCAGTTCGTGGCCCATGGTCATGCGCGTCTGCTCGTCGAGCGCGGCGAAGGGCTCGTCCATCAGCAGCACCGGCGGGTCCTGCACCAGACCGCGCGCGATCGATACGCGCTGCTTCATGCCGCCGGAGAGTTCGTGCGGATAGCGCTCGCCGAAGCCCTCCAGGCCGACCAGTATGAGCATCGCCTGGGCGCGCCGCCGGCGTTCGTCCCGCGGGGCGCCGCGCAGGCTCAGAGGAAATTCGATGTTGTCGAGCGCGGTGAGCCAGGGATACAGGCTCGCTTCCTGGAAGATCACGCCGACGCGTTGCGGGTCGGGATTGGAAATCGGGCGGCCATGGCAGAGGATGGTGCCCTGGCTCTGCGCGCGCAGCCCGGCCAGCATCATCAAGAGCGAAGTCTTGCCGCAGCCGCTGGGCCCGACGATCACCACGAATCGCCCGCTGCCGACGCTCATCGATATGTCTTCAAGCGCGGGCACGGCACCCTGCGCGCCGGCGTAGATGTGGCTCAGGTTCGCGACCTCGATCGCAGCCTTCTCCGGCGGCGTGTCCTGCTGCCCCGGCACGGTCATGGTCTGGCTCAGGTTCGCCATGCGCTGCACCGCGCCTCGAAAAAGCGCACCGCCTCGTTGAATAGCACGGCGACCGCGGAGAGCAGAATGACGCCGGCGAAAAGTTCCGGCATCTGGAAATTCTCGCCCCAGCCCGAGATCATGTGCCCGATGCCGGTGCGCGAGGCATACATCTCGGCGATCATCACTCCGGTGAAATTGAAGATCATGGAGATGCGCAGCGCTTCGAGTAGCAGCGGCATCATGCTGGGCACGTAGACGCGCATCAGGATCTGCGCGCGCGTGGCGCCATATGAGCGCGCCACCAGAATGTAGTCCTGTTTGACCGACTCCACCGCCGTCGCCGCGCTGATCATCACCACGAAAGTCGTGGTGAACGCCGCATAGGCGACCTTCTGCGCAAAGGTGATACCGAACGCCAGGATGAACATCGGCAGGAAGATCGACTTCGGTATGCTGAACACGTAGAACAGCATCGGCTTGAACACCTCGCCGAGGTAGTCGCTCTCGGCGATCAGCACGCCCAGCACCGCGCCCAGGGGCACCGCGATGAGGAAGGCCACCACGACCTCCGCGGCGGTCACGCCTATGGCCTCATGCACCCGCGCCTGCAGCAGCAGTTTGCCGAGCATGCTCAGCACGTCGCCCAAGGGCGGCAGCAGCAGGGGGTTGACGACCTGGTGGCGCGGCAGCAGCTCCCACGCCGCCAGCACGAGCGCCAGCAGCGCCAAGCGCGTCATGATGATTTGTGCGCGGCTCATGAATTCAGTGCCCCGGTCCGCCGCCGCCCCTTCTGAGCGGACGATCTACGATGCAGTCGGAACCGGTTTGAAGCTGGTGACGTAGATGTCGCCTACCGGGGCGAGGTTGGTCATGCCGATGAGCTTGGCCATCTCCAGGCAGCGCTCCATCCATTCCTTCTTGAATTCGCCGGTGTTCGAGAGCTTGACGATGTTGCCGTCGAGCTCGGCGGCGGCGATCGCTTCGGGAATTTCGTCGATGTCGGCGATCAGCTTCACCGCGGCGGCGCGGTTGCCCGGCGCGCGCAGGAATCCGACCCCGCCATAGAGTGCGTTCAACGCCTTCTGCAGCGCTTGCGGGCGCTCGGCGATCAGTTTGTCGGTGGCGATCCAGCTGCCTGTCGAATGCGCGGGCACCAGCGCGCCGAAATCGGCGATGGAGCGCGCCTGCTTCGCCTGCATGACCTTGTAGGTGAGCGGTGAATAAAGGACGGTGGCATCCACGTTGCCCGACAGCAGGTTGGGTACCAGCCCGCCGCCGCCCAGCGGCACCCGGGTGAACTCGATCTTCTGGTCGGCCATGGCCCAGCGCGCGAGAATGTCCGTTCCCGAGCCGGCCGAGGTGATCCCCACTTTCTTCCCGGCGAGGTCGGCAAGCTTCTTGATCGGCGAATCCGGCTTCACCACCAGATGCCAGCCGTAGTAGCCCAGCGCGCCGTTGGCGACGCACTTGGACTTCACGCCCTTGACCAGTCCGGCCGCGACGCTGGAGGAGGAGTTGTAGATCAGGTCGGTGGCGCCGGCCGCAAGCGCCTCGAAACCCTCGGCGCCGCTGCGATATATCGTCAGTTCGGCGTTGATGCCCTCCTTTTCGAACAGCTTCTGCCGGATCGCAGTTTCGCTGATGATGGTCGGGAAATAGGTCTTCGTCGGTACGCCGATCCGCACCACCTGTTTAGCCTGCCCGAATACGATGTTCGGCAGCAGCAGCGCGGCCGCGCCGCCGATCAGCATGGAACGGCGGACCGGGTCCGGATTCGAATTGCGTTGTATTTTGCTCATGTTGGCTCCTCCTGCGTCGAAGTATCAAACGCGGGCGCGAGTAATGTCAAGCGTAGATGCCTGTCGCGCGTAACCGCCGGAAGCTAGAGTACCACTCGCACAGCAGCGGGCTCAGCGTCGACCGGGCGGCTGCGCGGACTCGATCAGCCGGCAGGCGATGGCCATCGAATTGCGGACCGAACTCAAGTCGCCCACATATCCGCCGAGCGCCTGCTCCGTCCGCTTGCGCAGCGAGGCCGACGCTATGAGGCCCTCCCTTGCAAGCAGCAGAATGTCCTCCCGGTCCTGATCCGCAAACCGCGAAAGTTTGGACACGGCCAGGTCGACAGGCGCAAGCACCCTCACATCGATAAGCTTCCTGTCGATCCCGGGAATATCGATAGCTCGCGCGTCCTTGTGTGCGTCCTCATGCAGCAGGCCCAGCGTGTCGTTGTAATTTCGATCGAGGTACAGGATGCGCGCGCGGCCGTCCGGATCCCGGTAGGAGACTTCGATCTCCTCGCTGAACAGCACACGCTTGGAAAAAACCGCATCCACGTCCTCCGACACGCGGGCGCCTGTGAGTAGATACAGCGCGGCGCCTCCGGCGACGTACATCAGTATTGGGAATACATCGGGCCGCGAACCTTCCAAGGCCTGCCGGATGCGCGTCAAGACCTCGGCAAAGGCTTTCAGGTAAGCATCCTGAGCCTTGATCTTGGGTTTCATGCGACACGCCTCATACCAAACCCCTGCGCCTTCTTGCCATGGGAAGGAATCGACTCGCTCGCAATGGGGATCGCTGCAACCACAGGGCAAAGACCTCCGGAGTGGAAATGCCCGGATGCAGCGTCTCGGCAAGCCTCAGATAGCGCTCCCGTTCGAAGCCCCGGGCGCTTGCGAGCAAGACGGCCAGGCCCCCCATGAAGAAGCCGGGCCCATGCGCCCGCCAAACATCCGGGTCGACATTGCCCGAGGCGCAAAGATCGAGCAGGTCGTCTTCGTATTCCCGACCGAAGCTGTCCGGCAGCTGAGCGCCGCCTTCGGCAGTCGCGGGCACGGCGACCAGCGTATATCCCGCCGCTTGCGCCAGCGCCGCCAGCGTTCGCAGATCGCATGAAGGACTGCGTTTCAGCCGTGACAGCGTTTCTTTGGGCAGTCCGCTGGCTTTCGCCCAGGCCGCATCGGTGGAAAATATACCCTTGGCCGTCTTGGACATCTGATCCAGCAGCTTAGCGGGAAGAGGCGGTGTTGATGTATTCATCAACTAATAGTAATACGTAGAGACGTTAAACTCAATAGTCGACATTGTCCCATCACCACGCCCACGGAGGAATCGGTGCGCCGCGCGATGGCGATTCAGCTCATCATCGACCGCGAGTGGGGCCTGGCGAAGAACGAGAACCCGAAGCAGGGCGCGTTCATCATCGACGAGCTCACCGATCTCGTCGATGAGGCGGTGCTGAAGGAGTTCGAGGCGATCTCCGAGCGCGGCGGCGTGCTCGGCGCGATGGAGACCGGCTAACCCCAATAGTGACCGACGTCGTGTAGTCGTGTCCAGGGCGCCAGGTCCCGGCGGGAGGCTTGGCCGCGCGCGCCTACTTGCCCTTATTCGGATTGATCAGGTACTTCGCCCCCGTCGCGCGCTTGCCATACACGGCGATCTCTTCGGGCTCGAGCGCTTGCGCAAGCGAAATCTCTTTGGTGTAGTGGCTGGCAAAAGTCGTCTTGAGTTCGGCGACCACGCGCTCCCTGAGCTTTTGCGCGCCGGCAGGACCGATCCTTTGCATGAACGGCCACAGCAGCCAGCCGCCCACGCCCCAGGCCATGCCGAAGCCGCGCTCGATGATGGTCGGGCCGGTGTCCAGGCCGCCGTAGATGTAGACCTGCTTATGCGTGGCAGACCCGTAGCGGCTGTACTCCTTGGCCGTTCTGTTGATCGCGGCTTCCATGCAGCTGAGGATCTGCCCGGTGAGCTTGCCGCCCCCGATGGCATCGAAGGCCAGGGTCGCTCCGGTGGCGGCGAGCGCTTCGGTGAGGTCTTGCATGAAGCCCGGGGCGCTGGAGTCGCAGACATATTTCGCGCCCAGGGCCTTGAGCAAATCCGCCTGCTCGCGCGAGCGCACGATGTTCACCAGGCCGACCCCGTCGGCTATGCATAGCCTGTTGAGCATCTGGCCCAGATTGGACGCCGCAGCAGTGTGTACCAAGGCCTTGTGGTCTTCGAGCCGCATGGTTTCCACCATGCCCTGTGAAGTGAGCGGGTTGACGAAGCAGGAGGCGCCATCGGCCGCGCTCGTGCCTGGCGCAAGCACGAGACATTGCTTGACCTTCGCGCTGCGGTACTGGGCGTACATGGCGCCGCCGACGATCGCCACCATCTTTCCGAGCAGCGCTTGCGCCTCGTCGGACGCGCCGGCGTCCACCACCACGCCCGCCCCCTCGTTGCCGACGGTCATGGATTGCTCAAGGCGGCCGGCCATCCCCTTCATCAGGGCAGCGGGAATGCTCGCCGTAATCACCGGCAGCGCGGCCGAGCCGGAGCGCCGTGCCGTGCTCATGTCAGCTGCGCCAAAGAGCAGCCCCAGATCGGAGGGGTTGATCGGGGAGCCTTCGATGCGGACTACAACCTCGTCGGCTTGCGGGATTGGCATCGGGACACTAACCAGCGAAAGCTCCAGCTCGCCGCTTTTTTTAACCAGGGAACGAAGCTGAAGCCCCGTTTTTTCCGTAACGGAATTCATATTCACTGTCTCCTTGAAGAGGCTGCAGAGTATAGGGCGCTATCGTAGGGAAGGGCTAAAGGTATCAGAGACGAATGCACTTTTATCTTCAAGCCCACGCTGTGATCAAGCCGGCTTGTCGGACCTCTGAATCTCCGCATGTGCGCGGTCGAATTCCCACACGGCTTCAAAGCCCATCAGGCGGCTGAACGCTTCGAATTCGTAGAGCTCTCCCGCGACCGCCCGGGACGATCCGTCTTTGCGCAAAGCGCCGTATGCGCGTTCGAGGGCGTGGCCCGCGGCCAGAAAAGCGGTGCCGGGAAAGATGGCCAGCTTGAAACCCATCTGCGTCAGCTCCTCCCTGCCGAGCAGGGGCGTGCGTCCGCCTTCGACGTTGTTGATCAGCACCGGCTTGTCGAAGTGTTTGGCGATCCTGGCCATTTCTTCCGGGGTTTCCGGAGACTCGACGAACAGGATGTCCGCGCCCGCGCGCTCGTAGGCCTCCATCCGGCGCAGCGCCTCGTCCAGCCCCAGGTTCGTGCGCGCGTCGGTGCGCGCGACGATCAGGAAGTCCGGGCTGCTGCGCGCTTCGCAGGCCACGCGCACCTTGTTCGCCATGTCCTGCATGGCAATGACGCGGCGTCCGGGCGTGTGCCCGCACTTTTTGGGGAATTCCTGGTCTTCGATCTGTATGCCCGCGACGCCTCCCGCTTCATAGCCCCTGACCGTATGCGCGACGTTCAGGAGCCCACCGTAACCCGTGTCGGCATCGGCGATCAAGGGCGTATTCGTCCCCTGCGCAAACGCGCCCGCCCGGTTGACCATGTCCGTGTAGCTCGCCAGGCCGGCATCGGGCAAACCCAGATACGAGGCCACCGCGCCGTAGCCCGTCATGTAAAGCATGTCGAAACCCATCCGGTCTGCGATGCGCGCAGAAATCATGTCGAAAACGCCGGGCGCGACGATCAAACCGGGCTCGGCGAGTCTTTGCCGCAATTGCTGGCGTTTGGCTTCGGCTGCGACGCTGGGTTTCATTTCGGTCCTGTCGGTTAATTAATAAGGTCAGCGTCGATTCTACGTTCGTATCCATCACTTTGTCGCAGCCATCCTTGCCTCGCTGTCGCGGGTCGAGGGGATTTTGCTTGTTGTCCTGGAAATTGCCGCCGCGCGGACTAAGCTGGAAGAGCCGCATTAGCGGCTATCGAACAAGGAGGGTTGCCATGACCACCCAACACCTGCCCACCGTCCGGGAAATCATGGACAAGTACGTGGATACCTTAAAGCCGGAGACCGACATCTGGGACGCCGTGGACTTCCTGCTGGAGAAGCGGGTCACCGGCGCGCTCGTCGCCGACGGCAAAGGCAAGCTCGCAGGCATTCTGACCGAGTCCGACTGCCTCAAACTACTCACGCTGGGCGGCCCCGATCACGATGCGCCGAAAGGGAAGGTAAAGGATTTCATGACTTCGGCGGTGGAATCCATCCCGCCGACCATGGATATCTACTATGCCGCAGGGCTTTTCCTGACCAAGAACTTTCGCCGCCTGCCTGTGGTGGAAGACGGGCGCATCGTGGGCGCCATCACCCAGTTCGACATTTTGCGCGCGGTGCAGCGCGGCCTCGAGGGGATGAAGAAACGCCCATCTGCGGCCAGAGCATTTGCCGGCGTGGCCTAGCAGGCCGTTGCAGCGGATGTTCTGGCACCCGGACAGGCGCGGGCCGAGCGGCCCTAGGCGACCCGCGCTTCGAGCATCCGCCGCCACGGCGCTGCGGCGCGCAGCCGCGAGAGATTCCCGAAGTGGCCCGCCGCGGTGCGGTTGATGAAGACGATGTCGTGCGGAAAGCGGATGTCTTTCGCCTCGCCGAAGTGGCTCAGGTTGTTGTCGATGACCTGGCGCAGGAGCCGGTCGTCGTAGCCGAAGCGGTAGGGGTGCGCTTCATCGAGCACTTTGAAGACGAGGTCGAGCGCAGGCGCGATCAGGCCCGCGGACACCGCCCCGCCCGAGGCCGCGCTCACGCCCATCGCCGCGAGCAGCGCCGGCACATCAGATCGCCGGCCGGCCAGCGCCGCACGCGCGAGTTCGCGGTAGCCCTGCGCGATATTCGGCGGCACCGACTTGACGCAGCCGAAGTCGTAGACGACGACGCGGCCATCGGCAAGAAACGAGAAGTTTGCGAGGTTCGGGTCCGCATGGATCAGCCGGTGCTCGAACAGGCCGCGCAGCATGAAGTCGAACAGCACCGCGCCCCAGCGATCGCGCAGCGCCTGTGGCCGTCGCTCGTCGCAGGCCTCGTCCGGCGTGTAGCCCGTGACGTAGTCCATGGTCAGCACGCGGCGGCTCGAGGCCGCGTCGATGACACCGGGGATCACCACCAGCCCGCTGCCGGTCCAGAGCGCCGCCATGCGCCGCAGGTTCTGCGCTTCGTTGGCGTAGTCCAGTTCCTCGCGCAGGCGGTCGCGCACCTCGCCCCAGACCGGGCCGAAGTCGGCGTCGGTAAAGAGCGCGAACAACGACTGCAGCAGGCGCCGCAGGTTGATCAGGTCGGCCTCGATGATTCCGTCTATCCCCGGGTACTGGATTTTTACCGCGACGGGCCGCCCGTCGGCGAGGACACCGCGGTGCACCTGCCCGATCGAGGCGGCGGCGATGGCCGCAGGCTCGAGGCTCGCGATGGTATTGCGCCAGCCGGGGAGTTCCGCGTCGAGCTGTCGCTGCACCACGGCGAACGGGATCGGCGGCGCCTGTCGCTGCAATGCGGCGAGCACGCCGGTCACCTCGGGCGGAAGCAGCGAGTCCTGCAGGCTCAGCATCTGGCCGACTTTCATTGCCGCGCCCTTCAGCTGGCCGAGTTCGCGCACGATGCGCTCGGCATTGAGCACGAGGTTGGCGAGCTGATGCGCCTGGCGCGACGGTCCGGAGAGGACCAACGACACCAGCTGCTCCACGGCCACCGACGCGCCGACGCGCCCGAGGAGGCTGCCCAGGCGCAGCAGCCGCGCCAGCGGCGAGCTCGCCGGTACGCTTTTCACCGGTTGCGTCATTCGTCTAGCCCCGCACCGCCTCCGCCAAAACGACCGCCCGAGCCGATACTCTGCGCAGCGAGCAAGCGGTAACGCGCTGCCGGCGTCAATATCCGCGCAATCGATCCCGCACCGGCAGCCGCCTGCGCGAGTTGCAGTTCGGGGAGCGCCTGTCGGTATTTACCCTGAATGAATTCCCGACAAGCACGGTATGACTATTGCAGCTGCCAAACGAAACGCTCCCCTTGTGTTTTCGCATCCAATCTATCGGGCAGACGGCCGGGTCTCCCGAGGTCCCAAACGGTCAGGGCACGGCGATGGCGCCGGAACGAATCAGCGCGTCGATGCGCTCGTCGGTATAGCCGAGCGTGTCCGCCAGCACGGCACGCGTATCCTCTCCCGCACGATAGGGCGCCGGGCCGCGCGCCGGCACCGGCGCGCCGTCGACGTGAAAAGGCGCCGAGGTTACACGCACCTCGCCGCGCCCCGGGTGCGGGATCATCGAGAAAGCCTGGCGCTCGGCCATGTGCGGGTGCGAGATGACCTCCTCCATCGAGCGCACGGGTGCGCAGGGCACGCGCGCCGCCGACAGCGCCTCCATCGCCGCCTCCACCGATTCGAAATGATCGAGCCATTCGCAGATCAAGCGGCGCAGTTCCGGCCAGTGTTCGCGCCTGCCCGGCGCCGTTGAAAACCGTTCTGCGCCGATAGGGCTGTCCCCGCCCATCTTGGCGAGCAGGCGGTCCCAGGTGGGGCCGCCGCCGATGAACTGCACGGCGATGTGGCGTCCCTTGATGGCATGGATAATCATGCCCACGCGCGGCCCTTTGATGATCTCGCCGCCATTCAAGGCTGCTGCGATGCCCAGGTCTTCCGCGCCCCAGAGCGATTGCAGCATGGAGACATCGAGATAGGCGCCCTGCCCGGTGCGCTGGCGCCGGTGAACGGCAGCGAGCACCAGGCCGAAAGCGTGCACCCCCGCGAGCGAATCTGCGGATTGCAGATAAGCTACCCTGGGTTCGGGCTCGCCCTGCCGGTCGAGGTCCATCGCGCCCGAGGCTGCGTTGATCAGGTGCGCAAAGGCCGGCCGGTCGCGCAGCGGCCCGGTCTGTCCGTAGCCAGTGATGGAGCAATAGACGATGGCCGGATTCGCCGCCGAGACCGCGGCATAGTCCAGGCCGTGCCGCGCCATGACGCCGGGCACGAAGTTCTCGACCAGCACGTCCGCCGCGCGCGCAAGATCGAGCGCCACGGCCTTCGCCTCCGGTTTCGCGAGATCGATGGCCACGCTTTCTTTACCCGCATTGAAGCGCACGAAGTAGCTGCTCTGGTCCGTGCGTCCCTCCTCGAGCTGCAGGTAGAAGGAGCGCGTTTCGTCCCCGTCCACCGGGCGCTCGATCTTGATCACGCGCGCACCCAGGTCGGCGAGCAGGCGTGTGCAGTACGGCCCTGCGAGCACGCGCGTAAAGTCGAGCACAGTGAGTCCGTTTAGCATACCTGGTGTCATCTGGCTACTCCCTGCGGCGTGACGAAGATTCGCGGCCGTGCGGAAAGAAACGAAGTTGGTCTGATTCGGGTGTCAGAATATACGAAAACAGATTCGTCCGCGTCTTGTCGGTTCCATGCCCAGCGACCCGTATCGGTCTGCTATTTTCAGGGCGGGGCGGTGAACTACTGGGTTTTCCTCGGGTCGGAACCAGAGTCAGGGTGCTGAACGCCCGTCGATTCCGGTCGCCGTCAGCCGATGTTCCCGAGAATGCAATACATTGCGCGACAATAAGGCGATAATCCGCACCCGACTTTCCCTTTTTCCTGGATCGATCTTCCAACATGAGCACACTGGAATCCGAAACCCCGAAGAAGCGTTTCCCGGCGATCATTCTCGTCGTTCTGATCATCGTCTTCGCGCTTCTGGGCGGTGGCTACTACCTGGCGCCGCGCTTCGAAAGGACGCCGCCGCAGATCATGCTGCCGGAGGCCGGCGTGCTCGGCCGGGCTCCCATGGAGATCGTCGTCAGCGACCGCGGCGCCGGATTGAAATCGCTCAGCGTGACCCTCTCGACAGGCGGCACCGAGCACACGCTGGCCTCCGAGCAGTACACCGCGGCGCCGGCCGAGAAGAAAATCACACTGGCTCTGCCGTCGAATCTTGCCGGCATCAAGGACGGACCCGCGGTCCTGCGCGTGAACGCGCGCGACGCCTCCCTGTGGAATTTTCTTCACGGCAACGAGCGGGTGGCGCAGAAGAATCTCAGCATCGACCTCACACCGCCCAGCATCGAGCTCGTCGCCGATGACCGCTACGTCAATTTCGGCGGTGTCGGCGTGATAGTCTACAAAGCGTCCGCGGATACGGCGACTAGCGGAGTCAGGATAGGTGAGCATTTCTTCCCTGGTTTCCCGGGGCAGATAAAAGGCCATGCGGACCGCTACATCGCTTTTTTCGCGCATGCATACGACCTGCCGCCGGACGCGAAAGCGCAACTGGTCGCGACCGACAAGGCCGGCAATACCGTGGAAATGCCCGTGGTCTACATACTCAAGCAGATAAGGTACAGGAAGAGCACCATCGCAGTTTCGGACAAATTCATCCAGGACAAGGTGGCGCCGCTGTTGCACGACGCCGGCGACCGCCTAGGCGCGCCGAAAGATGTTTTCCTCGCGGTTAACCACAAGCTCAGAAAAGAGAACGAAGACAAGATTGCCGGGATCACCAGGAAAGCCACGCCGGCCGTGCTTTGGACGGGCGCGTTCAGCCAGTTGAGCAACTCCAAAGTCGAAGCAAACTTTGCCGACCAGCGGACCTACACCTATAGCGGCGAGGCCATCGATGCTGCCCGTCACCTCGGCTACGACCTGTCGGTTACCAGGCATTATCCGGTCGAAGCCGCCAACGGCGGCACCGTCGCCTACGCCGGCGACCTCGGTATTTATGGAAATGTGGTCATACTGGATCACGGCCTCGGACTGTTCACCCTCTATGGTCACATGAGTTCCATCGACCTCAAGGTCGGCGATCCGGTGAAGCACAAGCAGATCCTCGGCAAGACCGGCGAGACCGGCCTGGCCGCGGGAGATCATCTGCACTTCGGAGTCTATTTGGACGGCGTCGCCGTTCTGCCGGTGGAGTGGTGGGACCCGAAGTGGATCCAGGACAATATCGAGCCCAAGCTCGGGGGCAAGCGCAACGTAGTCGGAGCCGAAGGGCAGCATGAGGCCGCGCCGAAAAAGTTGCGCAAAGGCGTACGCTAGCGCCGCAGCTAGCCGAGGTCGGCTTCGCGCCGGATCGTCAGATCGGGTAATGCCCGGCGCGCGCAGGGTACACGCTTGCGGGCGCGCAATACCCCACCGAATTCATGGTTGAAGCTGCAACTTCGCCCGGGTAGCATGAAACGAAGTCAACGCAACTCGAGTATGCGGCTTAGCCACGGCGCTATTCGCGCGCGAATTTCCTATCGGAGGGGTTATGAAAGGCGATCAGAAGGTCATCGAACACCTGAACAAGGTATTGGCAAACGAACTGACGGCGATCAACCAGTATTTCCTGCATTCCAAGATGTTCAAGAACTGGGGCCTGGAAAAGCTCGCGGCGCACGAATACAAGGAATCGATCGATGAAATGAAGCATGCCGACAGGCTCATGGAAAGGATCCTGTTCCTCGAGGCTCAGCCGGCGGTCCAGTTGAAGAAATTGCTGGTCGGCAATTCGACCGAGGCGATATTGAAATGCGACCTGAAGCTGGAGCTGGCCGGCCATCCCGATCTGAAAGAGGCGATCGTGCATTGCGAGAGACTCGGCGACTTCGTCAGCCGCGAGCTGTTTCAGTCCATTATCGAGTCGGAAGAAGAGCACATCGATTGGCTCGAAACCCAGCTCGCGCTGATCGACAAAGTTGGTCTGCAGAATTACCAGCAGTCGAATATGTCGTGACGCGCACGCATGGCCGGTTGCCGGACCCGAATGCGAAACGGCCCAGTAGGGCCGTTTCATCGCCAGCTTGGCTTAAAGCGGGTTGGCGTTATTTCCGGGCCGCTTTGACTCCCATGTAGACCAGGGTGCCGAAGCCGACGAACGGGAGGGCGACGATATAGGCCAGGCCGACGAAGGGTGCGGCGAAGAACAGCGCGACGTTCTTCACGTGGCCTGCGATGCGGGCACTGTGGGCTGCGATCAGTTTCGCGCCGTAGTACGCGGTCAGCATGACGCTGGCGAGCGGAAGTACCACTACGAACGCCAGGCCAAGTAGCGGACCGGCGACGAGCATCAGCGCTGTCCTGGTCGCGAGGGTCAGATGCTCGGTGGCGGTGTTGAATTTTTCGGCAGCTGCTTCCAGTGCTGCGAGTGCCAGTTCGGGGGTGTTCATCGTCAGGGTGGTGGTGCTCATGATTTTCTCCGGTTAGTTAATTTCGATCTTGCTTACCCTTACATGAGCATAGGCCGTGCCAGCTGCCGCAATTTGCCCGATATTTCGACGAAACTCCAGCATAATCAGCTTGTTGCAAATTAAACCTCGTGGCGGCGCGGGCGCGCGCCGGCCTCGTCGTCAACGCGCGAAGTACGAAATTTCTATGCGGGGCGACGCGCCTAATCGAAAAATTCCCAATGGAATCAGCGAAAACCGCCGTAGGCGCTGTGCGTGTTTTTTGTATGCGCCGGACCCAAAAAACCCAAAGGGGTCGGGTTCGAATTTCGAACTCAAAGGAGCCCGAACCCAAAGGAGTCGGGTTCGAATTTCCATGCCCCAGCTCTCTCCCGCGCGGGCAGGAGAGGGGGATCAAGCCCTGCTCAGAATAGCGGGCCGTGCTCCTCGTTCACGGGCGTACTGAGCGTCATGTGGCGTGCGCCTTTCATCAGGCCGATGAAGTCGCGCGTTTTCATGCGCACCAGCGTTTCGTGGTCTCCCGCCTCCAGGTAGGTGTCGGGCTGCTCCATGAGACTGTCATCCCAGATGGTTTCGATGCCGTAGGCCGCGCCCAGCGGCGGGACAGCCCCCGGTTCACAGTCCGTGAACAGCTGTTTCAGCTCCGCCTCGCTTGCGAGCCGGAGGCTCAGACCGCTGCGCGCCTGCAATTCGCCCAGTCGCAGGCGCCGCGAGGCCGGCAGCACCGCCATCACCGCGTGCGTGCCGTCTTCGAGCACGACCGCCTTAGCCAGGCAGTGCGCTGGCACATTTGATGCCCTTGCGGTCTGCATGCTGTTGCCGCTGTGGGAATGTCTCAGCACCGCGTACGGCACATTGCTAGCCTTGAGGTAATCACTCAGTTTCATTGCGATACCCATGACGATCTCCTGGTCACAGTGGATATACTTCAGTATAGACAAGCCATGGCAGATGCAAGCCCGAACCCGCTTCGGGGCCGGGTTCGAAGTTACTCCGGAATATAGGCTGGAATTCGCGCGCGCCTTCGGCGCCCCGCGGGCAGGCGCAAGAAAGCGCTACTGCCCCTTCGATAGCTGTTTCAGCTTGTCGATCACGGCATCGATGCCGTGCTGATTCACCAGCGATTCGAGTCCTTTTTCCATGACGGCCCGCGCCTCGGGCTCGCTGGATTCGGTTTCCACCTGGCGCACTTCGTAAGTGAGGCAGCCCGGCTGACACACCGTGACGCACAGCGGCTCGGCGAGCGGCGGTTCGTCTTCGCACATGTCACATTTCAGCGGCAAGCCTGAATCCGGTTCGATAAAGAAATCCCGGGACGGGCAGGACGCGCGGCAAAAGCTGCACTCGCCGTATTGCTTGCCCTTGAGCTGGTAGAAATGCCGCCCGTCGCACTCGCTGCGGGTGAAGTTGCCGGCGCGCACCGGCACGTACTCGTCGTTGATCTCGTCGGTGACCACGCGGATGCGGGACCTGGCCGGATTGATGCTGCTGTACCTGGGCTTGGCGTGAAATGCCGAGCAGGCCATTTCGCAGGCGCGGCAGCCCGTGCACTTTTCGATATCGATCCTGATTTCCTTGACCGTCCTCGTGCTGGCTTCGGTTCTCACTTTATTTCTCCCGTTTGCGCCTGGAACTAACCAACCCTTGCGGCCGGCTGACCGGCGGGAACGCCGGCTGCGGCTGCCAGGATTCCTCTGCGTTCCAGATCATCGGCGGCATAGCCCAGGTCCAGGCGCTCGAGCGTCTGCCGGGTCGGTATGCCCTCGCCGTTCCATCCCTTGAACGCGTAGTACTTGGAGAGCAGTTCCTGCTCGTAGCGCTCGTCGCGCACCGCCCAGTGGTCTTCGGGAGGGCGTTCGTCCTTACGCCGCAGGCCGCGCCGCACGTTGACCGCCCGCACCAGGGTGCGGATACGCTGGAACGTCTTCCACAGCCGCTCCTTGTCCAGCGCCATGCCGGTCGCATACGAGATCAGCTGCGGAATATTGTTCATGTGGTAGGCGACGCCGCCGCCGAACTGGCCGCGGAACGAGGACACGAAGCCGCACAGCCCGGTGGAGTCGTCGATGTAGTGCATGGCTTCGTTCCAGTCGACGATCTCGCAGGTCGCCTCGTCGGAAATGTCGTCGCGCTTCTTCCATTCGAGGAAATACTTCTTGAACTTCTCGTCGGGCGGGGCTTCCCATTTGCTGACGAACGCTTCCCTTTGCTCCTGGGTGGGCAGCGGGTCCTGCGGAAACGATCCTTCGATCTGGGTGATGCTCATTTTCTCGCCGGTGGCGATCATGAGGAAGTAGGCGGGATTGAGCTTGCCGAGCTTGATCGGCAGCTGCTCGAATTTCTTCGTGGTGTTGTGATCGAACGCTTCGGCGCCCTTGCCGATGCGCTTCGCCGCATGCGAAACGCTGTCGGCGAGCACGTCGCCTATGCCCTCGCGGCGCACGATCTTTTCCAGCAGGTAAAAGAAGCGGCCCCTGCTGTCTGCGGGCATACCGGGGAAGTCCTCGTCCGTCAGTATGCCGGCCTCCAGCAGTTCGAGCGCGAACGCGATGACCTGCGGCGTCGAGTAGGAATCAAGGCCGTATTCCTGGGCGACGCCGAGGATCTCATAGCTGAAGTCCAGCTCCAGGAAGGCCGCCATGTGGTAGGTGTCCTTGCCGAAGCATTTGTAGCCGAAGCGGCGCTGTCCCGGCCAGTTGATCACGTTGCGGCATTTCTTCGCGCAGTTGAAACAACCGGTCTGCCGGTCCATGTGATCGTATTTCCACTTGGTCCAGCGCTCCTGCAGTTCCTTGCTCCAGAAGTTTTTCCTGCGCGTGCGCGCGTTGCCCCACGCGAAATGGTTGTGGTGGAAGCTGTCGTCTTCGTCCACCGCCATCCAGTCGCCGTTGCCGTCGCCTTCGCCGATCTTTTGGTGCAGCGCCTGGGCGAGTTCGAACAGTTCGGCCGGCCTGGCGACGTTGAGGTCCCGGGTGCCGCGCACCGCTATCGCTTTCAGGCGCTTGTCGCCCATGATCACGCCGACGCCGCGCGACGCGCTGGCGTGGTTGTGGTCGATGGAAGCCATGTACACCCTGTTCTCGCCGGCGAGGCCGATGGCCGCCACCTGCACCCGCTGGTCCTTCAGTTCCTCCTTCAGCAGGTCCTGCGTCTCGGTGGTGCCTTTGCCGCGCAGATGGGTCGCGTCGCGAATCTCCACCCGGTCGTTGTGTATGTACAGATAGACCAGGTCCGGGGCCTTGCCTTTGATGATGATGCGGTCGTAGCCGGCAAACTTCAGTTCCGGCCCGAAGAAGCCGCCGAACAGCGAATGCGACATCAGGTTGGTCTGCGGTGAAAAAGTGTTCACCACGGTGCGGTTGGCGGCCGGCGCCGGCGTGCCGTCGAGCAGTCCTGCGCTGAAGATCAGCAGATTGTCGGGAGAAAACGGGTCTGTGTCGGGCGGGACCCGCTCGAACAGGATCTTGGCTGCGACCCCCTGCCCCCCGAGGTAGAGCTCGGTGTCGCGCGGGTCCGACGGCACTTTTTCGACGCGCCCCAGGGACAGGTCGATTTCCAGGTTGAACCCGGTTTCGGCGTATTTCATCTGGTGAGCCCTTCCATTTCAGGCGAGTATCGGCAGGCAGAAGGAGACGTCGCGCGCATAGTCGCAGGCCTGGCAGGCGAAGCGCGCCTTCAGCATGTCGCATTTCAGGCCGCGTTCGCTGCGGTGCGTCAGCCCCATCGGCGCTTCGCAATCGGGGCAGGCGCGCGGCATGACGATGCTTACCTGCACCTCGCGCACGCGATCGCCGTCGCGGCCGCGGAAATTCCCTCTCACCTGCAGGGGGCGGCGTTCGAACGCCGCGATGCCCCAGCGCTCCAGCTCGTGCAGCAGTTCGTCGAAGAACGCGACCGTCTTCGCCGACTGCTCTCCCGCCAGCCTTTTGCCGGTTTCGGTCAACATGGAATGCGGCGCCGCCAGGGCGTAACTCAGCTCCCGGCTCAAGCTTTGCACCAGCGCGTCGATGAGGCCGCGTCCGCGCAGCGTTGCCTTGGTAAAGAAGGCGCCGACGCCCAGCGCGCCGAGCTTGTCGAGCCGGTCCGCATCCTGCACGATGCGGCAGGCCTCGAGGCTGGCCAGCCGGTCGTCGTACAGCGCGCGCAGCGCGGCACACACAGCCTCGATGTCGGCGTGCCGCGCGCCGGACTCGGCAAGCATGCGCGCGGCGAGTACAGCCGCATGCTCTTCCTCCGGCACCTGGTCCTGGTGATATTCGCCCTCATGAAACTTGCCCGCGTCGTGGTAGAGCGCGACCAGGACCGGCAGCAGCGCATCGACCCCCTCCATCGCGGCTATCGCGTGGGTGATGGCCGCCGTGCGCTGGGTATGCTCCAGCAGGAAATGCGAGGCCGCCTGCTTGGTCTGGCGGTTGTAGCGCGCCTCAGCCTCGATGAGCGCCTGCTCGATGCGCGCGTGCAGGCCGGGAATGCGTGCCTCCAGAAGTTTGCGCACCTCGTTCATAGCCGGTTCCTGCTCAGGGTTCGCCTAGCGTAGGTGAAAACTCGATTCTGCTACGCGCTCAACCGGCCTGCGGGATGCAGACCGGCAGTGGCACTGTGCCCGGCGCCATGGCCGGCGTGGTTGGCGGGAGCGGCCAGAATACCCGATCAAGTTAGTCAAGTTTCACACCTATAATCAATAAGTTTGACGAAAATCAGTTGACGCGAACCGGATAAATAAGCATTATAGTACGACAATACCAAATAGCAGGAAAAAAGCAAGCGCCGGGACAGGGACCTCGGGTCCGGGACCGGCCAGCGGCTACCGGAGGGACGCCTCAAGGCACCATGGCCGCGCTTCGTTTCGAAGGGCCGTCTGTCCAGCGTGTAGGCGCCGGGCAGCCATACAGTAAGGCAGTCTGAAAGAGGACCAGGCAAATGCGGTACGCAGAAACAGGGTTCGAACTGGAGGTCGATCTGTCCCGCGGCAGCATCGACAGGGTGGAATCCGATCCCGAGCTGACCAGACTGCATCTGGGCGGGCTGGGCACCAGCGCGAGGATACTGTGGGACAGAGTCCCCGCCGAGACCGAGGCGTTTTCCGAAGACAATCTGCTGATCTTCGCCACCGGCCTGCTATGCGGCACTGCGGCACCCGGTTGCAACCGCACCGTCGTCTCGACGTTTTCCCCGCAGACGCAGCTGCTCGCGTATTCGATGATGGGCGGATTCTGGGCGCCTGAGTTGAAGCACGCGGGCTACGACAAGGTGATCATCCGCGGCAAGTCGCCCGAGCTGGTCTATCTGTGGATACACAACGACAAGGTCGAAATCCGCGACGCCACGCATCTGCGCGGCAAGGGCGCCATCGATACCGCCGAATGCATCCGGCAGGAACTGAAGGAGCCGAACGCGCAAGTGGCCGCGATCGGTCTCGCAGGGGAGAACCGGGTCTTTTACGCGTCCATCGAGCAGGGACGGTCCAGCGCCAGCCGTGGCGGCATCGGCGCGGTCATGGGCGACAAGGGGCTCAAGGCGGTCGTCGTGCGCGGCACCAAGGACATCAACGTCGCGCGGCCGGCCGAATTCATGAAGCTGTGCGACGAGGTGCTGCAATACATCAAGTATCGCGCCGACCATCCGATACCCGGCGTCCCCGCCATCCTGCAGGGCCTGGGCTCGCCGCAGGAAATGGCGATCGTCGACGAGCAGTGGCACACCACCAGCTTCATGTGGGGCAATGCGCGCACCCGGCGCAAGGACTTCTGGACCCACGAAATTGAAGAGAAGTGGCGCAAGACGCAGGAGGACGTGCGCACGCGCCTGATCAGCTGCTACAACTGTCCGATGAAATGCGGGGCGACCATTTCCGTCCCGGGGCAGCCGACCTACATGATGAAGTGCTACTCCAAGCTCACTTACACCATGGCGGCCTATTCGGACCTGGAGTTCGGCTTCAAGATCGCGCAGCGCGCCACCGAATACGGCGTGGACGGATTCTCGACGCCGCAGGTCATGGCGTTCGCGCTCGAGCTGCTCGAGGCCGGCATCCTCAGCGACGCGGATTTCCCCGGCATGCCGGCCGACGTCGAGGGGCGCTTCTTCTGGCTGCTCGACCGC
>JACZJV010000184.1 GCA_014860355.1 Burkholderiales bacterium
CACCACAGCAAAATAAAGACACCCCGGCTTCAACACCGAAATGCCCCAGCCAATCCCCCGCACTCGCGTACAGAACATCAGCCAGGCGCCTTCGCACCACACCCAGCACCCACACCTATCGGCTGTAAATTTTTAAAGAGCGTTATTGCGTTGTTGGTTGCGGGGGCAGGATTTGAACCTACGACCTTCGGGTTATGAGCCCGACGAGCTGCCAGACTGCTCCACCCCGCGTCCGTCCGTCACGAACATGTGTCCGTTACAGAGGCGAGATTATAGCCAAGATGTGCCGCTAGTGTCAAACTTATATCCTGCTTCCTTGCTGGAAAAGCGCAGTTGGCAAACATGTCGCACAAAGCGTCGGAACCTCGCCGCAGGCCGGCTACGTTTCCCGCGATACAGTGGCGCCTAAACCGTCTGAAAATGAGCCGTCAGGTAACCGGTCTGAGGCTGCACGCCTGCTAGATACTGCGTTCGGTTTCGCCCGCACTCGGGCGCCATACCAGCAGGCGCTTCTCTATCACACTGACCACCGCGTCCAGCGCCAGCGCAAATCCAGTGAGCACCAGGATTCCGGCAAATACGGTATTGATGTCGAACACGCCCTCGGCCTGCAGGATCAAGTAACCAACGCCCCGTGCCGAACCCAAATATTCGCCGACCACGGCACCAACAAAAGCCAGGCCCACCGAGTTGTGCAGGCTTGCAAACACCCAGCTTGTCGCGCTCGGTAGGTATACGTGGCGCAGCAGCTGACGCCGGCTTGCACCGAGCATGCGCACGTTGGCCAGCACTACCGGACTCACTTCGCGCACCCCCTGGTAGACATTGAAAAATACGATAAAGAACACCAGTGTCACGCCCAATGCCACTTTGGACCATATGCCGAGACCGAACCAGATCGAGAAAATCGGCGCAAGGATTACACGCGGCATGGAGTTCGCGGCGGTAATGTAGGGGTCGAATATCGCCGATGCCGTCGGGCTCAGCGCCAACCACAGGCCGATCCCCAGGCCGAATACGGTACCGATGGCGAAAGCCAGCATCGTTTCAACCAGCGTCACTGCCAAGTGTTCGTAGATGCTGCCAGAACTGAACCACTCCCACACTCGCGCCAGCACCTTCTGCGGCTCGCCGAAGAAAAATGCGGCCTTATCCGCATTGTCGAAATATATCGGCGGCAGCAGCGTCGGGCTGGTGAGCGCATACCAGAGGAGAAAACAAATCGCCAGCACGATCAACTGATAGAAGCGCAACCTGGCTTTAGCGTTGTTGCTGGACATAGCCCTTCAATACCTCTTCCTTCATGGTGTGCCAAATTTGCGCATGCAACTCCAGAAAATGCGGCGTCAAGCGGATTTCCGATACGTCACGCGGGCGCTCAAGGTCGATCCTGTACTCGCCGATGGGGTGGGTCTCGGGGCCGGCCGACAACACCACGACGCGATCGGAGAGCGCGATCGCCTCCTCCAGGTCGTGAGTGATGAATACCACCGACTTGCGCTCGGCCGACCACAGATCAAGCAGTTCATTCTCCATCAACTGACGCGTCTGCACGTCGAGCGCGGAGAAAGGTTCGTCCATGAGCAGGATCTGCGGATTCAAAATGAAGGTCTGCGCCAGCGAGACGCGTTTGCGCATGCCGCCCGACAACTGGTGCGGGTAGCGGCTGCCGAAGCCGCTCAGGCCGACGCGCTGCAGCCAGTCATTGCCGCGTTCGACCGCCTCGGTTCGCGCCACGCCGCGGAACTCCAGACCAACGATGACATTGTCTAGCGCGCTGCGCCAGGGCATGAGCGCCTCGGCCTGGAACAAATATCCCGCCCGGGGGTTGATTCCGACCAAATGCTCGCCCCCGATCTTGACCGAACCGCTGGAGGGCTGCAGCAGTCCGGCAGCGACATTGAGCAAAGTTGATTTGCCGCAGCCGGTGGGCCCGACTACGCAGACAAACTCTCCTTCCGCCGCAGCCAGGGTCGTGTCCTTCAGCGCGGTATAGCGCTGGCTGCGATCGTCGCGCGAAACGAAAGTGCAGGTGATGTTTTCGAGAGCCAGCGCCGGGATCATACCGGCTTAGCCACGCGTAGGACGAACCGCGCGGTGGCGTTTCGTGGAAGCATCCTCGACTCCGCTGCAGCTGCGCCGGCCGCTTCGGCGAAACCGGCGCCGCGAGGCGCCCGGAATCGGCTTCATTTGTATTTCGCGTTCGCCTTCTTGACGAATTCGTTGGTATAAGTTTGATCCAGCTTGATCTCTCCCGCCTTGATCTGCGGATCGAATGTCGCGAGCGCCTTCAATGTCGCCTTGGCACCAGCATCCGAAATCGAACCGTCGAGGGACAGCGCCTCCTTGATCTTGCCGTAGGAAAAAAGATACAGCGCCTTGTCGCCGAGCAGATATGTCTCAGGCACGGTCTTGAGGATATCCTGCGGCGTCGCCTTCGCTAGCCACTTGTCGGCCCGCACGATGGCGTTGGTCAGGGCCTGCACGGTGTTTGGATTCTTGCTGACGAATTCGACCGGAGCGTACAGGCATCCTGCCGGAAGCGGCGCACCCCAAACCGCGATCGTGCCCTTGTAGGTACGGGTATCGGCGACCAGCTTGATGGCGCCGTCCTGCTCGAGCTTGGTCATCACCGGATCGACATTCGAGATCGCATCGATCTGCCCGCTTTTCATCGCGGCAACGGCACCGGCCCCCGTGCCAACGCCAACGATGGCCACATCCGTGGGCTTGAGCCCTTCCTTGGCCAGCATCTGCTTCACCAGATTGTTCGTGCTCGAACCCGGCGCGGACACTCCGATCTTCATGCCTTTCAGGTCTTTGGGCGTTTTGTAGCTGGACATCCTCGCGGTCGCGACACCGAGCGAGATTTGCGGCAACCGGCCTTGCTGCACAAACGCCTGGAAATACTGCTTCTTGCCCTGCAGGCTGATGGTGTGCTCGTAGGCGCCGGAGACGACATCGGCGCTGCCTCCGACGACGGCGCGCAACGCCGTCGAACCGCCCGAAAAATCGCTGATGGTCACTTCCAGGCCCTCGTCCTTGAAATAGCCCAATTGCTCTGCGATCGTAAGAGGCAGGTAATAGAACGCAGCCTTTCCGCCCACCGCGATGTGCACCTTGGTCTTTTCCAGAGCGGCATGCGCGTGCGTCTGCGCCGTCAGCGCGACAACTGCGGCAACCAGCGCCAATCTGATCCATTTCGACATGTCTATGTTCTCCCTGGTTTGCATTGATTTGGGCCGGAGCCTGCGCTTGCGCCACCCTCTTGCCATCCAGATCCATGCTCACACAGCAATGACTGCATGTCAACGCGGCGCGCGTTCAAAACAGGTTCAGCTGCCCCTTTTTCGCAGCCGCCTTGAAGCGCGTCGCGTCCAGCTGATTGCGCCCCTGCAGATTCAGTCCGAGACGCTCGCAGGCAAGTCGAAAACGCTGCTCCTGCAGTTCCGCGAATATGCCCTCCCCGCTCATGCGCTTGCCGAACCGAGGGTCGTTTTCGCGCCCGCCGCGCATCTGCCGGATCTGGCTCATGATGTGCGCGGCTTTGAGCGGGTAGTGCCGCGCCAGCCAGTCCTTGAACAAGTACTTCAGCTCGTTTGGCAGGCGCAATATCTGATAGCCCGCCATGCAGGCGCCCTGCGCGGCTGCGCTCTTGAGCACCGATTCCATGTCGCGGTCGTTCAGAAAGGGGATGACCGGCGCTACCAGCACGCCGCAGGGTATTCCCGCCGCGCTCAACGCGCGCAGGACCTCCAGCCGTTGCCTCGGCGCCGTCGTGCGCGGTTCCAGCCGGCGCATGAGTTCATGATCCAGAGTGCCTACGGAAACGAAAACATGGACCAGCCCCTTCTTCGCCATGGGCGCAAGCAGGTCGAGATCGCGCTCGACCAGCGCTGACTTGGTGACGATACCCAGCGGGTGATCGCGCTCCGCGAGCACTTCAAGGATGCCGCGAGTAATGCGGTATTTTCGCTCTATAGGCTGGTAAGGGTCGGTGTTGGCGCCGATCGCAATGACCTCGCAGCGATAGCCTGGGCGCGACAGTTCGGCGCGCAGCAGGTCCGCCGCGTTGGCCTTGGCGAACAGTTTGGTTTCGAAATCCAGGCCCGGCGACAGGCCGAGATACGCATGGCTGGGGCGCGCGTAGCAATAAATGCAGCCATGCTCGCAGCCCTGGTAGGGATTGATCGACTGGGTAAACGGGATGTCAGGAGAATCGTTGCGGCTGATGATGGTGCGGGCCTGGGTAAGCGTTACTTCGGTGCGCGGACCGCATTGTGCGTCCTCGTCTGGCCCCCAGCCGTCGTCAAAAGACTCGCGTTCCTGACGCTCGAAGCGGTTGTGCGGATTGTCCGCCGCGCCGCGCCCCTTGAACCTGATCGGGACCGCGCGCGCGACACCTGGCCCGGCTTTCATATCACTTTGTTCCGGCGCAATTCCGCGATGGCCGCCGCATCGTAGCCGTGCGCGCCGAGCACTTCTTCGGTATGGGCACCGAGATCGGGCCCGATCCAATTGATATCTCCCGGGGTGTCCGAGAGCTTGGGTACGACTCCAGGCAGTTTCAACGGCGTACCGTCCCTCAGTGTGAACTGGCGGATCATTTCGCGCGCAAGATATTGCGGGTCGCGCGCGATGTCGGCGATGCTGTAAATCTTCCCGTTCGGCACCTGTGCCTTGTCCAGCATGAGCAGCAATTCGGCCGCATCGTGCCTGGCGGCCCAGCCGCCGATCACCGCGTCGAGTTCGTCGGCGCGCTTTGCGCGCCCGGCATTGTCGGCGAGCGTAGGGTCGCTGCCGAGGTCGTCGCGTCCCATGGCGGCGCACAACCGCTTGAATATGCTGTCGCCGTTGGCCGCGATCAGCACGTGCTGACCGTCCTTGGTGAGGTAAGTGTTGGAGGGCACTATGCCCGACAGATTGCTGCCGCTGCGCTCGCGCACCACGCCGTACATGTCGAACTCCGGCAGTGTG
This sequence comes from Burkholderiales bacterium, assembly GCA_014860355.1. Taxonomy (GTDB): domain Bacteria; phylum Pseudomonadota; class Gammaproteobacteria; order Burkholderiales; family SG8-39; genus 2-12-FULL-64-23. Next base: position 4,978 of record JACZJV010000184.1, read on the forward strand.
CTCTCGAGTACGGAGAACACGGCCTCGTACAGCGCGACATCCACCACCTGGCCTTTGCCGGCGGCGCGGCCGCCGTTCATGTTGCGATGGTGCAGCGCCATCATGGTGCCGATAACGCCGTGCAGCGATGCAAGTGTATCGCCGATGGACAGATTTGGCCGCACCGGCGCCCGGTCCGGGTAGCCGGTGAGATAGCGCAGCCCGCCCATGGACTCGCCGATCGCGCCAAACCCGGCCTGGTCCCGATAAGGCCCGCTCTGGCCGAACCCTGACAGGCGCAACATGATCAGCCCGGGGTTTTCCGCCGCAAGACGCTCGTAGCCCAGGCCCCACTTTTCCATGGTTCCAGGGCGGAAGTTCTCGATCACGATGTCGGCATCCCGGGCGAGATTGCGCACGATCTCCTGCCCTTGCGCCAGGCGCAGGTTGACCGTGACCGATTTCTTGTTGCGCGCCTGGGCGTACCACCAGAGCGACGTGCCCTTGTGCAGCTCGCGCCATTGGCGCAGCGGATCTCCGCCGGGCTGCCCGTCGGTCGCCGGCGCCTCGATCTTGATCACCTCGGCACCGAACTCGGCGAACATCTTCCCGGCGAAAGGGCCGGCGATCAGCTGGCCCAATTCGATAACCTTGATCCCGTCTAGCGGCTTTTTCGCGTTCACAGCAGTCTGCGCTCCACTACGGCCTGGGCCAGTGTGCCGCTATCCACGTATTCGAGTTCGCCGCCCACCGGCACGCCACGGGCGATGCGGCTGACCCTGATATCGCGGCCGCGCAGCATTTCTCCGATGTAATGCGCGGTGGCCTCGCCCTCGTTGGTGAAATTCGTCGCCAGGATTACTTCGCGCACCACGCCGTCGGTGACGCGCGCGAGCAGCCGGTCCAGGCCGACGTCCTTGGGGCCGATGCCATCGAGCGGCGACAGCCTACCCATAAGCACGAAATACATACCTGGAAATGCCAGCGTCTGTTCCATCATGAGCAGGTCGGCCGGGGTCTCGACCACGGCGAGCAGCGAGGCGTCGCGCCGCGGCGAGCTGCACAAGGCGCACACCTCGTCCTCGGTGAAACTATTGCATTTGGCACAGCGGCGTATGCTGCTCAGCGCGTTGCCTATGCTCTCGCACAGTTTTTGCGCCCCGTCGCGATCGTGCTGCAACAGGTGATAGGCCATGCGCTGCGCCGATTTCGGCCCGACGCTAGGCAGGCAGCGCAGGGCTTCGATCAAAGCCTCAAGCGAGGACGGCGGTTTCATTCGGCAGCGAAACCCGGGCCGCGAAATGCAGGACCGATCTTGCGCAAATTGCTTTCATCGCCGGAATTCGCGCCAGTCAAAACGGCAGCTTCATTCCCGGCGGCAGCCCCATGCCCGTGGTGAGGCCGCTCATTTTTTCCTGCACCGTCGCCTCGACGCGCCGCACGGCGTCATTTACCGCAGCCGCGACCAGGTCTTCGAGCATCTCCTTGTCGTCGCCGACGAGCGAAGGATCGATGCTGATGCGCTTGACGTCGTGCTTGCAGGTCATCACCACCTTGACCATCCCCGCACCCGACTGCCCTTCGACTTCCACGCTGGCAAGCTGCTCCTGCATCTTGCGCATATTGTCCTGCATCTGCTGCGCCTGTTTCATCAGGCCGGCCAACTGACCCTTCATCATGAAGCTCGCTCCTGCTGGTTAACTGTCACAAACGTGTAGCAAACGAGGGTGTACCCTCTCTCGTGCTGCATGAATCAGTTGCATCGACAGCCTGCTTGTTGCCGCAATTACGCGGGTTTGACCGAGTCGCTGACGATGGTTGCGTCGAAGGTGTCCATCAGGTCACGCACGAACGCGTCCCCTTGTATCGCCTCCAGCGCCTTGCCCTGGCGCGCCTGGCGCTCGCTCTGCGCCTGAACCGCTGCGGTGTTGCCGCTGATTTCGCCGATCACCAGCTTTAACGCGACGGGCTTGCCGAAATGCTCCTGCAATGCCGCACGCAGCTTATCCTGATAGGTCCTTTCCGCCAGATGCTTGGCGGAAAAAGCCAGACCGAGTTCCATGCTCTCGTCGTCGTATCCCCGCAACTCGCTTTGCTGGGCAAGCTGTCTGGCGAAGCCGCTGACCTTGAGCTGATTGGCAAGCTTGGGCCAATCCCCATCGAACGCCGCTGCGGCCGCTGACGCCGCTGCCCCGGCGCTGCGCGCGCCAGCCTTGCCAGGCGCTGCCGCACCCGCGTCTCGCGCAATCGGGGCTTCAGGCCGCTTTTTTGCGGGTACCGGGGCGGCATCGGCACTCGCCTCCCCCGGGCGAAACGCCAGCATGCGCATCAGACTCATGCTGAAGCCGGCAAACTCGTCCGGCGCCAGTGGCAGGTCGCGCCTTCCGTGCAGCGAAATCTGATAGTACAACTGCAATTCCTCCGCATCGAACTGCTGCGCCAGGGCAAGGATGCGCTCGCGCTCGGGCAGGTCCGGGCCCAGGGCCTCGGGCGCGCTCTGTGCCAGGGCGATCTGATGCAGCAAAGTGGCCAGATCCTGAAGCGCGCCGTCAAAAGAGAGGCTGCGCGACTCCATCTCGCCGGCTACTGCGAGCATCGCCTTGATGTCCTGCCGCGCCAACCCGTCCAGCAGCTTGAACAGGTAGTCCTGATCGATTGCGCCTAGCATGGCGCGCACTGCCTCCTCGCTCACTTTGCCGCCGGCATAGGCGATAGCCTGATCCAGCAGCGACAGCGCGTCGCGCATGCTGCCTTGCGCGGCCCTGGCGATCAGCGCCAGCGCCGCGGGTTCGGATGCGGTGCTCTCCTCCTTCAGGATATGCCCCAGATGAGCGTAGATCGCGTCGCGCGGCATCTGCTTCAAGTTGAACTGCAGGCAGCGCGAGAGCACCGTGACCGGAATCTTCTGCGGATCAGTGGTGGCGAGAATGAACTTGATGTGTTCCGGCGGTTCTTCGAAGGTCTTCAGCATCGAGTTGAACGCCTGCTTGGACAGCATGTGCACTTCGTCGATGACAAACACTTTGAAGCGCCCGCGCGTCGGCGCATACACGGCGTTGTCCTGCAGTTCGCGCATGTTGTCGATGCCGGTGTTGGTGGCGGCATCGATCTCGATCAGGTCGACGAAGCGGCCGCTGTCGATCTCGGTGCAGGCGGAGCAAACGCCGCAGGGGGTCGCGGTGATGCCGGTCTCGCAATTGAGCGCTTTGGCAAGAATGCGTGCGAGCGTCGTCTTGCCCACGCCGCGCGTACCCGTAAACAGATAGGCGTGGTGCAGGCGTTGCTGCTCCAGCGCGTGGGTGAGCGCGCGCACCACGTGTTCCTGCCCGACCAAGCTGGCAAAATTACGCGGGCGCCACTTGCGCGCAAGGACCTGGTAACTCATGTCCAAATTTTACCAGCGTCGCGGGCGTTGCGGACAAAGGATTCCGGATTGGCGAGCCGGACCCCCGGCACTCGCAGTAAATAGCTGTGGCTGCTTCCTTCCGGACCTGACCAGGTTCACTACGCTGCAATGCGGGGCGGCCCGCCGCCGCCATTATGAACGAGGTCGACGCGAACTGCGACATTTTTCGACTGTCCGCCGCCATCAGCCGCGCTAGACCGGCACCGCGCCCGGGGCCGGGGCAAACGCTCAGCGAGCGCCTGCGGGAAAACCCGAGCGCCCGACCACCCGGCGCAGCTGATCCATCGAGAGATTGCCCCCGCTCAGCACCAGAACCACGTTTTTTCCGGCCAGCTGGGGCCTGAGCCCGATCGCTGCGGCCAGCGCCGCCGCGCCCGCACCTTCGGCAAGATTGTGCGTGTGCTCCAGCAGCAGCACGATAGCGTCTTCGATCGCGGCGTCGTCGACCAGTACGAAATCGTCCAGATACCGGCGCATGATCCGCTGAGTGTTCTCGAATGGAACGCGCGTGGCCAAACCCTCGGCGGCAGTGTTCATGTCCGCGCTGACCGGTTTGCCGCAGGCCCAGCTCATCTGCACCGCCGGCGCCTGCGCCGACTGCACCCCGATTACCTGGATCGCCGGGTTGATCGCCTTGGCAACGATGCAGGTGGCGCACGCGCCGCTGCCCGCGCCGACCGGGACAATGATGGCGTCGACTTCGGGCAGGTCCTCGATAATCTCCAGTGCGTAGGTTCCCACGCCGTGGATCAGCCCTTCCTCGGTGGGTCCGACGAAGCGCCCGCCCTGCGCCGCCGCCATACCCATCACCCATACGCGCGCGCTGTCGAAGTCCGGTCCGTGAAATGCAAGCTCCGCGCCGAGCCCGCGCATTGCCGCAACCTTGCCCGGATTGGCGCCTTCGGGAACGGCAATGGTGGCGCGTACTCCATGCGCCCGTGCCGCATAGGCGATGCTCTGGCCGTGGTTACCGGTCGAGGCGGTGAACAGCCCGGACGCGCGCTCCTTTTCATCCAGTTGCGCCACCAGGTTCAGCCCGCCCCTCACCTTGAAAGCGCCTACGGGCAGATGATTCTCGTGCTTTACCCATACATTGGCCCCGATCAGCGCGCTCAGGCCCGAATAGCGGTACAGGGGCGTGGGCCTGAGGTAGCGGTAGACACGCGGCCGGGCGGCAATGACATCGCGCAGCGTCGGCATCGCCCCTACCACCGCCCGCCTGCTCGCCGGCACTTTATGCATGGTTCAGACGCCGGCTCACAATATGCGGTCAGGCGTGGCGCGCGGGTCGCGCATCCGGTACTGGCCCGACTCGACCTGGTGAAAGAACTTCTCGCACATCATATTGAACAGCTCCGGCTCCTCCAGATTGCACGCGTGGCCGGTCTGCGGCATGAGCACCAGCCCGGCCGAGGGCATGCCGCGCTTGAGCATCAGCGACGCGTCGAGGCAGGGCTCGTCTTCGTCGCCGCTGATGATCAGCGTAGGCACCCTGCACTTCGCCATCTGTTCCTTGAAGTCGTCCAACGAGGGCCGCAGCGCCTGGTAGCCCTTGAGCGTCAGCGCCGAACCCCGGGCCGAGTGCTGTTTGATCAGCTCGGTAAATTCGGCGTAGCCGCGCGGATTCTTGACTTGCAGCTGCACCCGCGTCGGCGACTGGCTGCGCGCGGCAGCGCTTTTCTCCCAGCCCTCGGCCAGAAGCTTGTCGGCCGCGGCTACCGATTCCTGCGCAAATTTCGCGCGCGACTCCGGCATGGACCCCGACCCGATACCGGCGAGCGTGAGCGACAGCGCGCGCTCGGGCCACTCCATGCCAAAGTAAAACGCCGCAAACGCGCCCATCGAAAGCCCGACGATGTGCGCATTGTCGATCTTGAGTCCGTCCAGCATGGCGAGGATGCCGGCGCGCTGATGCTCGAAGCTGTAGTCCCCGGCCGCCGAAGGCACGTCCGAGGGCGGGTAGCCGCGCGCGTTGTACGCGACGCAGCGATAGCGCCGCGAGAAATAGCGCAGCTGCGCTTCCCAGCTGCGCAGTTCTCCCATGAATTCGTGCACGAACAGGATCGGCGTTCCCCCGCCGGCTTCTTCGTAGTAGAGCTTGACGCCGTCACTCGCAGTGATATGTGGCATGTTGCAACCTCTCCTAAGCGTTCTTTCCCAATAGCTGCGCCAGCTCGCCCGATTCGATCAGCTTTTGCAGATCGTTGGCGCCGCCGATGAGCACGCCCTTGACGAATATCATCGGAAAGGTCGGCCAGCCGGTCCACATCTTGAGCGCATTGCGGCGGCGCCAATCGCTCATGTAGCTGCCGTATTCCAGATATTCGTAGCCGAGCTGCTGCCGGTCCAGGAGCTTCCTCGCCTTTTTCGGCATCGGGTTTTGCGCCATGCCGACCACGACCAGGTCGTTCCTGGCGATCGCATCCTTTACCTCCTGCACGATATCGGCATGATTGTTCGCAATGGTTGCGCGTACGGCCGGGTGTATCTGCGCTTCATCGAGAATGCTGCGGCCCATGCTGAATCTCCTTCGTGCAAGCCGGAACGTTCCGGCCCGCGACATATTAACCCAGTCAGTGCAATTGCTGCGCATGCCGGATCGCGGCGAGGTCCGTCGCCGCGACGGCGTCGCTGCCTGCCCTGTCCTGCGCGCAATTTTGGCCAGCGCCGATGGCGCCGATTCCGGATAATGGCGTTTGCACATGGCAATGGAAACGGGCGATGAATGCACTGCACCAGGATTTGGTACAGATCGTGGGCGAAACGGGCGTGCTCAGCCAAACGCTGGACGTGGCGCCGTTCGTGGCCGACGTCCGCGGCCGCTACAAGGGGGACGCGCTTTGCGTGGTGCACCCGCGCAGCGTCGAGGAGGTCGCGGAGGTAGTCGCCTTGTGCGTGGCGCATTCGGTGCCGGTGCAGCCGCAGGGCGGCAACACCGGCCTGTGCGGCGGATCGATTCCGCTGGCCGGCGCACGCGGCGTGATCCTCAGCCTGTCGCGGATGCGGCGTGTACGCGAGATCGACGCCGCCAACAATTCGATCACGGTCGAAGCAGGTTGCGTGCTCGCCGATGTCCAGCGCGCTGCCGTCGGCGCGGGACGCTTCTATCCCGTCAGCCTGGGCGCGGAAGGCTCATGCCAGATCGGCGGCAACATCGCCACCAACGCCGGGGGCACGGGCGTGCTGCGCTATGGCAACACCCGCGAAAACGTGCTCGGACTGGAGGTGGTTCTGCCCAACGCCAGGGTATGGAACGGATTGCGCGGACTGCGCAAGGACAACACCGGATTCGACCTGAAGCAGCTGTTTATCGGATCCGAAGGCCTGCTTGGGATAGTCACCGCTGCCACGCTCAGGCTGCACCCGCTGAATACCCACCATGTCGCCGCCTGGCTCGCACCGGTGAATATCGACGCCGCAGTAGAACTTCTAGGACTGTTTCAGTCCTTCCTCGGACCCAAGCTTTGCGCATTCGAGATCATGAACAGCGCCCAACTCCGGATGGTGCTGACGCATATGCCCGACCGGCATAGCCCTTTGGATCCGGCCCAGCCCTGGCACATACTGGCCGAACTCGGCGATTCCTCCGACGAGCCGGGGCTGCGGGCCAGCCTCGAGAACCTCCTGCAAACGGCGATTTCAGGCGGATTGCTCAGCGATGCCGCGATGGCGAGCAGCGAAGCGCAGCGCAGCGCAATGTGGGCCATACGCCACAGCGTGACCGACGCGATCAAGGCGGCGGGAAGAGGGATCGCCCACGACATCGCGGTTCCGATTTCGAAAATACCGGAGTTCCTGCGCCGCGTCAGCCCG
>JACZJV010000185.1 GCA_014860355.1 Burkholderiales bacterium
GTCATAGCCCGCCTCGCGGGCCAGCAATGCGCAGCGGACGAAATCGTCGATGGTGCCTTGGATATCACGGAGTCGTCGCGGCTTAAACGGGTTGATGGGGGCCTTGATCGACGATGCGCTCACTGAAAGAGGGTGATACGCATAGCGTCCGGCGTGCAGGATCTGCAGGCAGATGCGCCCGCCCGCGGCGTGCACCGCCTCGGTGACCACGCGGTGCTCCGCGATCTTGTCGGGGTGATCGAGCGCGCCGGCGTCGGCTTCGAGCCGCCCGGCCGCATCGGGCGAGTACCCGCCGGTGATGATCAGCGCCACACCCCCGCGCGCGCGTTCGGCGTAGAAGGCGGCGGCGCGCGCGCTGCCGCCCGCGACGGCTTCCAGACGGGTGTGCATCGAGCCCATGACGATGCGGTTCTTCAGCATGAGTGGGCCGGCTTGCAGCGGCTGGAACAGGCGCGGATAAAATGACATGATTGAGGTATTCCGAATTGTCAGTGGGGCAGCAGGAGTAGCGCCCGGGGGACGCTTCCCGCGGGAGATATGCCCTCGTGCCGGGCTTGAGGCCGCGCCATTATGCGCGAGAGCGCCCAGGCCCACAATCGCCATGCTTACTCGCCATGCTTACTTGTTGCGCCGGGCGCTGCCTTGGCGGAGAATCCAACGCTCGAATCGAAACGGGCCCGCGGCGATGAGCGCAGGCAACACCGAACTCAGACGCGACACGGAAGTCATCGGCCTGGTGGGCTTTGCGCACCTGTTCTCGCATTTTCTGCAGCTGATCCTGGCGCCGCTGTTCCCGCTGCTGAAGGACGAATTCGGCGTCGGCTACGCCGCGCTCGGCCTGATGGTCTCGGTCATGTACACCGTCTCCGGCATTTCGCAGACCATGGCCGGCTTCATCGTCGACCGCTACGGCGCGCGCCGCGTGCTGCTGTTCGGCATGACCGTCTTTTCGGTGGCGATGCTGCTCACCGGGCTGGCGAACTCTTACTGGATGCTGCTGCTGGCGGCGGTACTCGCAGGCGTGGGCAACAGCGTGTTTCACCCGGCCGATTTTGCCATGCTCAACGCCAAGGTGAATCCGAAACGGCTGGGTTACGCCTTCAGCATCCACGGCATCGGAGGCAATTTCGGCTGGCTCGTGGCACCCGCATTCAGCATCGGCATATCCACGCTCTACGGCTGGCGTGCAGCCACGATTGCCGCCGGGGTGATCGGACTCTTGATCACCGCTTTCATCGCCAGCCGCGCGGCGCTTGCCGACGCCCAGGCCGGCGGCGGGCAGCGCGACAAGGCGCAGGGCGCGCGCAGGAGGGGGCTCAAAGGCGATGTGCGCGCGCTATTGTCCGTGCCGGTGCTGAAGTGCTTCGCCTTCTTCACTTTCTATTCGATGGCGCTGATCGGCCTGCAGACTTTCTCGGTTTCGGTGACCAGCGCCTTGTACGGCGCGTCGCTGACCAGCGCGAGCGCGGCGCTGACGGGCTTTTCCTTCGGCGGCATCGTCGGCATCGCCGCGGGCGGATTCGTGGCGACGCGCAGCAGCCGTCACAATCTGGTAGCCGCTGCAGGCATGCTGATAGGCGCGGCTTTGACCCTAATCCTGGCAAGCGGTGCGCTGCCCGTCTGGCTGCTGACCGGCTGCATGGGCTTGACCGGGTTTTTCATTTTTTCCACCGCGCCCTCGCGCGATATCCTGGTGCGCGGGGCGACGCCGCCCGGCGCGACCGGCAAGGTCTACGGCTTCGTCTATTCAGGCCTGGACCTGGGCGCTACGCTGTCGCCGCTGTTGTTCGGATGGATGCTCGACCAGCGCATGCCGCAGTGGGTGTTCGGCGCCGCCGCGAGCTTCATGCTGCTGGCGGTGACTACCGTGCTTACGCTGCGCCCGGAGCGCACCGCCGCCATGGTCGCCGGGGTGGTGTCGGAGAACGCGTCGTCCTGAGGCTCGCGCGGGCATGAACGACGAGCATTTACGCATAGACAAATGGCTCTGGGCGGCGCGCTTTTTCAAGACGCGCAGCCTGGCGGCCAAGGCCGTGGACGGCGGCAAAGTGCGCGTGAACGGCGAGGGGGCCAAACCCTCGCGCGCGCTCAAGCCGGGGGACGAGCTTTCGATACGCATGGGCGAGCTGGAGTGGGTGGTCGAAGTCAAGGCGCTTTCGCGCAGCCGCGGCCCCGCGGCGCAGGCGGCGCTGCTCTACGCCGAGCGCGAGGACAGCCGCGCACGGCGGGAGGCGGCGATTGCGAAACGCAAGACCCAGCGGCATCCGGCAGCCGGCGTGAAAGGACGCCCGACGAAAAAGGACCGCCGCATGATCCATCGCTTCACCGACGGCTGAATCGCGTGCGGTGCAAGCGCTGCCTCCGGATCACAGGGCTTCAACGCGATTGCGTCCGTTCTCCTTTGCGCGGTAAAGGGCCTTGTCGGCCGCTCCGATCAGGGTCTCGACGGATGGATTTTCCGCGACGCTAGCCTCATGCACTCCGGCGCTGATGGTCACCTCGAGACGCTGGCCGCCAGGCGAATTGATGGGAATGGCCGCAACCGTCTGTCGCAATGTCTCTGCCAGATGCCTGCCGCCATCGATGCCGGTGTTCGGCAGAATGACCAGAAATTCCTCGCCGCCGTAGCGACCGGCGAGGTCCTGGGTTCTGAGTCTGGCACGAATGCAGTTTGCGACCATCCGCAACACCTCGTCACCCATCAGGTGGCCGTAGGTGTCATTGACGCGCTTGAAATGATCGATATCTATCATCAGTATGGTCACCGGTCGGCTGCCCCTCGCCGCCAGGGCGGCGTGCTGAGCCAGCGCGCCGAGAATGGAGCGGCGGTTTGACAGCCTGGTAAGCTCATCCTGATAGGCCAACAGCAGGTTGCGCTCATCTGCCTGCTCCTTCGTCATCATCAGAAATCCGATGGAAAACAATATCAGCGAGGCAATTGCGGAGAGAAAGGTCAGGGACTGAACGCTGCTGGGCGCAGTGAGCGATATTGCAGCAGCGCTCATCCCCATTACCGTCAGCAAGCGCATCAGGAACATGGCCAGCACCAGAGCCAGCGCGCTTGCAAGGATGTATTGCGAAACGCCGGCAGTTTCGCGGCGCTTCTGAATCAGCGCAACGAGGACCAACGCGCTCTGCAGTGCAAAGATGACCGTCCCTGCTACGACGCGGAATTTCGCAGCGTCGATGGCCAGCGAAAACACGGCAGCGACAATTGCAACCGGCGTCCAGATCAACCAGCGCGGGGGGCGCCGGTTCTGAAACTGAAAAATTCCTTCCGCGAAAAGTGCCAGCGCTGCCGATAGCAGGACATTGGCCAGGACTATCGAAGCCACAGCGCTGATCGTGTCGCGCAGACTATACAGCGTGTAGCTCGCGGAGTGCAGGGCCAGGCCTATCGCCCAGTAGAGGGTTCCGTCCCTGAAATTGCGGCAACCCACCAGGCCGATGGAAATGGCAAGCAAGGCGCTGATCAGGACAATCACGACGAAGAGCGTGGGAACGTCCAGATTCATGGCGTCACCACTGCACTGCCTGGCGGTTTTCGACTCGCTGGTTGACCAACACCGCTGTCGGGTGGTCGCTTCATTGCCGTCATTCGATCCTGTCTTGCCGTTTGTTGCGTCTGACCTGCGCCGCGGTAGGCAATTCGTGCGGATGATCGAAAACCGAACCAGCCGCAGAGGAACGCGGGCCCGTGGACTCAGCATGCGAATTATCCGGTCGCCAGTCAATAGGCCGATGGTCACGAATCTGAGCGAATTACGCGCGTGATTGATTTTTGTCAATCGCGATTGGCGAATTGGCCAATATTGGGACCGGACGCGCAGGCAGTGCTTGCGCGCGGCACGCTGCAAATTAGGCCGCGGCGCCAGCCCGCTTTCCGGTAAAATCCCGCCTCTTCCGGCCATAGCCCAGAAACGGAATCACCTTGATCGTCACCTCCGGCATCACCATCCAGTTCGGCGCCAAGCCCTTGTTCGAGAACATCTCGGTCAAGTTCGGCGAAGGCAACCGCTACGGCCTCATCGGCGCCAACGGTTGCGGCAAGTCCACGTTCATGAAAATCCTCGGCGATGACCTCGAGGCCAGCGGCGGCAGCGTCGCGGTCGACCGCAATGAGCGCGTGGGCAAGCTGCGCCAGGACCAGTTCGCATACGAGGAGGCGCGCGTGCTCGACGTGGTGCTGATGGGGCACGAGGAAATGTGGCAGGCGATGACCGAGCGCGACGCGATCTATGCCAATCCGGACGCGAGCGAGGAGGACTACATGCACGCGGCCAACCTGGAGGCTAGGTACGCCGAATTCGGCGGCTATACCGCCGAGGCGCGCGCGGGCGAGCTGCTGCACGGCGTGGGCATTCCGATCGGGCAGCACTCGGGCCCGATGAGCGCGGTCGCGCCCGGCTGGAAGCTGCGCGTGCTGCTCGCGCAGGTGCTGTTCGCCGATCCGGACATCATGCTGCTGGACGAGCCGACCAACAACCTCGACATCAACTCGATACGCTGGCTCGAAGGCGTGCTGAACGCGCGCAGCTGCACCATGATCATCATTTCCCACGACCGGCACTTCCTGAACAGCGTGTGCACTCACATGGCCGACATGGATTACAACACGCTGCGCGTCTACCCGGGCAACTACGACGACTACATGCTCGCCTCGACCCAGGTGCGCGAGCAACTGCTCGCGGCCAACACCAAGGCGAAGGAGAAAGTGGCCGAGCTGCAGGACTTCGTGCGCCGCTTCTCGGCCAACAAATCCAAGGCGCGCCAGGCGACTTCGCGCGCGCGCCAGATCGAGAAGATCAAGCTCGAGGACGTCAAACCCTCCAGCCGCCAGTATCCCTACATCCGCTTCGAGTACGACGAAAAGGAAAAGCTGCACCGCCTTGCGGTGGAGGTGAAGGGCCTGTCCAAGAGCTACGACAAGCCGCTGATCAAGGGCCTCGATCTGACCATCGAAGCGGGGGAGAAGGTCGCGATCATCGGCCCCAACGGCGTGGGCAAGACCACGCTGCTGCGCTGCCTCCTGGGTGAGGCGCAGGGCGGCCTGAAGCCGGATTACGGCGCGGTGAAATGGGCGGAGAAGGCGCGCCCGGGATATTGCGCCCAGGACCACGCGGCCGATTTCGCCGGCGAGGCGACCCTGTTCGACTGGGTGGGGCAGTGGCGGCGCGAGGGCGACGAGGACCAGCTGGTGCGCGCCACCCTCGGACGGCTGCTGTTCACCGGCGACGACGCGAAGAAATCGATCAAGGTGATATCCGGCGGCGAGGGCCAGCGCATGGCCTTCGGCAAGCTGATCCTGCAAATGCACAACGTCCTGCTGCTGGACGAGCCGACCAACCACCTCGACATGGAATCGATCGAATCCCTGAACGGCGCGCTCGACCGCTACAAGGGCACGCTCGTCTTCGTATCGCACGACCGCGAGTTCGTGTCCTCGATCGCCACGCGCATCATCGAAATGAAGCCGGGCGAGGGCAAGCAGGTCGGCGCGGTCATCGTCGATTTCCGCGGCAGCTACGAGGAGTACCTGCAGCAGCAGGGGCTGGGCTGATCCGATCGGCGCGCATTTGCGTGCCGCTTGCCAGGCGCGCGACGGCAGGCCGGGCTCGTTGAAATAGCCGGTGTCGGGCAGCGGGCCGATGATCGGCTATAATCGGTATTGCAGGCTGCGCGACACGGCAACCCCGATCGCGAGGCGGCATCCTCCGGAGGACGCGGGCTACCCGCCTGGCGTCGATCCGGCCCGAGCGACCAGGCGCGAGACACAATCGAGCGCGGGAGTAACGCGATGAGTCCTTTACCGAGCAGCCGGAACAACGGCGAACGCCCCGACAGCGCTCAGGCGCGGCATGCACCGCGGAGGGCATCATGACCCGGCACCAAGCTCTGCACCTGCATGTCCCCGAACCCACCGGCCGGCCGGGACGCGAGACCGATTTTTCCTATCTGCGCCTGTCGCGCGCCGGCAAAATCCGGCGCCCGCCGGTGGATACGCAAGCCCTCGCCACCCGGGACCTCGCCTACGGCCTGGTGCGCGTGCTCGACGACGAAGGCCGCGCCCTCGGGCCCTGGGCGTCGCAGATCGACCCGCAGCTGCTGCGCCGCGGCCTCGCCGCGATGATGAAGACGCGCATATTCGACGCGCGCATGCTGATCGCGCAGCGGCAGAAGAAAATGTCGTTCTATATGCAGTGCCTGGGGGAAGAGGCGATCGCCATCGCGCATGCGCTGGCGCTGGCCCCGGGTGACATGTGCTTTCCGACCTACCGCCAGCAAGGCCTGCTGCTCGTGCGCGAGGACGTGGACATGGTCGAGATGATCTGCCAGCTCCTGTCCAACGGGCGCGACCCGTTGAAGGGCAGGCAGCTGCCGGTGATGTATTCCTACAAGCGCGCCGGTTTCTTCAGCATCAGCGGCAACCTGGCGACGCAGTTCATCCAGGCCGTGGGCTGGGCCATGGCCTCGGCAATCAAAGGGGACACGAGAATCGCCTCGGGCTGGATCGGCGACGGCGCCACCGCCGAAGCCGACTTCGACACCGCGCTGACGTTTGCGCACGTCTATCGCGCGCCGGTCATCCTCAACGTGGTGAACAACCAGTGGGCGATCTCGACCTTCCAGGGCATCGCAGGCGGCGAAGGCACCACGTTTGCGGCGCGCGGGGTGGGCTGCGGCATCGCCTCGCTGCGCGTCGACGGCAACGACTTCCTCGCGGTCCATGCGGCGTCGCAATGGGCCGCTGAACGCGCGCGCAGCAACTTCGGGCCGACGCTGATCGAATGGGTCACTTACCGCGCCGGGCCGCACTCGAGCTCGGACGATCCGGGCAAGTACCGGCCGGCCGACGATTGGGCCCACTTTCCGCTCGGCGACCCGATCGCGCGCCTCAAGCAGCACCTGATCGCGATCGGCGCCTGGTCGGAGAAGGAGAACGAGGAGGCGCAGCGCGAGCTCGAAGCGCAGGTGGCCGCCGCGCAGAAGGAAGCCGAGAGCCACGGCACCCTGGCCGATGGCCACCTGCGCAGCGCCGCCGAGATGTTCCAGGACGTATACAAGGAACTCCCCGAGCATTTGCGCCGCCAGCGCCAGGAGCTGGGAGTCTGAGCATGGACGTGACAGAGCAGAGCAGCGAAACGACAGCCAGTGCGCGCTGCACGCCGATGACCATGATCCAGGCGCTGCGCTCGGCAATGGACGTGATGCTCGAACGCGATTCCAATGTGGTGGTGTTCGGGCAGGACGTGGGCTATTTCGGCGGCGTATTCCGCTGCACCGAGGGCCTGCAGAAGAAATACGGCCAGTCGCGCGTGTTCGATGCGCCGATTTCCGAGGGCGGCATCGTCGGCGCGGCCGTCGGCATGGGCGCCTACGGCTTGCGCGCGGTGGTCGAAATCCAGTTTGCCGATTACTTCTATCCCGCTTCCGACCAGATCGTGTCCGAGGCGGCGCGGCTGCGCTATCGCTCGGTGGGCGATTTCACCGCGCCGATCACCATACGCATGCCCTGCGGCGGCGGCATTTACGGCGGCCAGACCCACAGCCAGAGTCCCGAGGCGATGTTCACCCATGTGTGCGGCCTGCGCACCGTGATGCCGTCCAACCCCTACGACGCCAAGGGCCTGCTGATCGCCGCCATCGAATGCGACGACCCGGTCATATTTCTCGAACCCAAGCGCCTGTACAACGGCCCGTTCGACGGTCATCACGACAGCCCGGTCATTCCCTGGTCGCAGCATCGGCTGGGCGCGGTGCCCGAAGGCTATTACACCGTGGCGCTCGCGTCGGCGTCGGTATTGCGTCCCGGCAGTGAGCTGACCGTGCTGACCTACGGCACCATGGTGTTCGTGGCCGAAGCGGCGGCCGCGGAGGCCGGCATCGACGCCGAGATCATCGATTTGCGCAGCATCTGGCCGCTGGATCTGGAAACGATCGTCGCCTCGGTCAGGAAGACCGGCCGCTGCGTGGTGGTGCACGAGGCCACGCGCACCAGCGGCTTCGGCGCCGAACTGGTGGCGCTGGTGCAGGAGCACTGCTTCTATCAGCTCGAAGCGCCGATCGAGCGCGTGACGGGTTGGGACACGCCCTATCCGCATGCGCAGGAATGGGCGTATTTCCCCGGCCCCGAGCGCGTTGCCGCGGGCTTCAAACGCGCAATGCAAGGATGACATGGGCGTACATGTGATCAAGACGCCGGACATCGGCGAAGGCATCGCCGAAGTCGAGCTGGTCGCCTGGCATGTGCAACCGGGCGACACCGTGGTCGAGGACCAGGCCCTGGCCGATCTGATGACCGACAAGGCCACCGTCGAGGTTCCGTCGCCGGTGGCGGGCAGGGTGCTCGCGCTGGGCGGCAAGCTCGGACAGATCATCGCCGTCGGCGCCGAACTGATCCGGATCGAAGGGCAAGGCGAGGGCAATGCAGCGGCAGCGCCGCCTGCCGCAGCCCGGGCAGCGCCGCCCGTTCCTGCGCCGGCCGCCGCAGCGCCGCCTGCTCCCGCAACTGCCGCGGCGTCGGAGGCGCCGTCGCCGCAAGGCAAGGCGCCTGCCGCGATCAGGGCAAAACGCCCGGGCGAACGGCCGACGGCTTCGCCCGCGGTAAGGCGGCGCGCCTGGGACCTCGGCATCGAACTGCAATACATCCGCGGGAGCGGGGAAGCCGGCCGCATCCTGCACCAGGACCTCGACGCTTTCGCCGCGCAGCAAGTGGTCTTGGGCCACGTCGCCCGCGCCGGCAGCCCCTCGACGGCTGGCGCAAACGGCACGGCCTACGCCGAGCGGCATGACGAGGAAGCGGTGCCGGTCATCGGGCTGCGCCGCAAAATCGCGCAAAAAATGCAGCTCGCCAAGCGCAGCATCCCGCACTTCACCTATGTCGAAGAGATCGACATGAGCGAACTCGAGGCGCTGCGCGCGCGGCTGAACGCGAACACCGGGCGAGCGCGACTGACGCTCTTGCCCTTCCTGGTGCGCGCGATCGTGCTGGCGGTGCGCGAATTTCCGCAGATCAACGCGCGCTTCGATGAGGAGGCCGGCGTGGTGACGCGCCATGGGGCGGTCCACATCGGCATTGCGACGCAGACCGACAACGGCCTGATGGTACCGGTGCTGCGTCATGCCGAAGCGCGCGATCTGTGGTCCTGCGCGACGGAAATTGCGCGCCTCGCCGAAGCCGCGCGCGCGGGCAAGGCCACACGCGAAGAACTCACCGGTTCGACCATCACCATCACCAGTCTGGGCGCCATCGGCGGCATCGCCTCCACGCCGGTGATCAACCATCCGGAGGTGGCGATCGTCGGCGTCAACCGCATGGTGGAGCGGCCGATGATGCGCGGCGGCGCGGTCGTGCCGCGCCAGATGATGAATCTGTCCTCGTCCTTCGATCACCGCGTGGTCGACGGTCTGCACGGCGCGCAGTTCGTGCAGTCGCTGCGCGGCTATCTTGAATGTCCGGCCATGTTGTTCGTCGAGTAGGACATGGAAACACGGTCGACCACATTGCTGGTCATCGGCGGCGGCCCCGGCGGCTATGTCGCCGCGATACGCGCGGCGCAACTGGGCATCGCCACCACGCTCATCGAAGGCGAAAAGCTGGGCGGCACCTGCCTCAACGTCGGCTGTATTCCGTCCAAGGCACTGATCCACGCAGCCGGCGAATTCGACAAGGTCTGCCGCTACGGCGCAGATTCGGCGCTCGGCATCCAGGTGCAATCGCCGCGCATCGATCTCGCGCAGATGGTGCGCTGGAAAGACGGCATCGTCGAAAAACTCACCGGCGGCGTCGCCGCCCTGCTGAAGAAGAACGGCGTGCAGGTCGTCCGCGGCTGGGCCCGCATCGTCGACGGCAAGACGGCGGAGGTCGCGGCCGGCGCAGGTCAGGAGGCGGTGCGCATCGTCTGCGACCACCTGTTGCTCGCAACCGGGTCGCTGCCGGTGGCGCTGGCGGCGCTGCCCTTCGGCGGTAAGGTCATCTCCTCGACCGATGCGCTGGCGCCGCAAGCGTTGCCGCGGCGATTGCTCGTCGTAGGTGCAGGCTATATCGGGCTGGAACTAGGCACCGTGTATCGGAAACTGGGCTCGGAGGTGAGCGTGGTCGAGGCCCAGGACCGGGTGCTGCCGGCCTACGATGAAGACCTCGCGAAACCGGTGGCCGTATCGCTGCGGCGGCTGGGAGTGCAATTGCATCCGGGTTGCACGGTGGCGGGATGGAGCGCAAGCGGCGACGCGGTGCGCATCCGCGACGCGCAGGGCGCAGAGTCCATGTTGCCGGCCGATCAGGTCCTGGTCGCGGTCGGGCGGCGGCCGCGCACCGAGGGCTGGGGCATGGAGAGCCTGATGCTCGACATGAACGGGCGCGCCGTGCGCATCGACGACCAGTGCCGCACGTCGATGCGCCAGGTCTGGGCCATAGGCGATGTGACCGGCGAGCCGATGCTGGCGCACCGCGCGATGGCGCAGGGCGCGATGGTGGCCGAGATCATCGCCGGCAAGCGGCGCCATTTTTCGCCCGCAGCGATTCCCGCAGTGTGCTTCACCGATCCGGAGATCGTGGTGGTGGGCCGCACACCGCAGGACGCGGCGCAGGCGGGCCTGGACTGCATCCACGCGATGTTCCCCTTTGCTGCCAACGGGCGCGCGCTGACGCTCGATTCGCCCAGCGGATTCGTGCGCGTCGTCGCGCGCCGCGACAACCACCTGATCGCAGGATGGCAGGCGGTGGGCACGGGCGTGTCCGAGCTCGCCACGGCGTTTTCGCATGCGATCGAAATGGGCGCGCGGCTCGAGGACGTCGCCGGCACCATTCATGCGCATCCGACGTTGGGCGAAGCGGTGCAGGAAGCGGCGCTGCGCGCGCTCGGCCAGGCGCTGCACGTCTGAGGCGGGCAAACAGGCTCGAAAACGGCTCTGCGCCTGGCTTTTTTCATCCGCCGTTGTTCCGTGCTGCGCTTGATAAAGTTACGGCCGCAGCATCGCGTGTCCGGTCCAGGCGCGACACCAGGCGGCCTTGCCGGGCGCGGGACCAGGGTTTGACATTCCTCAACAAGGCGCCTCCAATGCAATCCTAGTATGTGATCTTGTGGCCGCGCCTGGACATTGCGCTTCGGTTCCGGTTCGGGTATCGAATTCATATGAAGAGACCATCCCCTGTCCTCGTGTCTGTTTTGATCCTGGGGGCGCTCGCGCTACTTGCAGCGCTCTATTGGCTGTCGGGCGGCAGCCTGACGGGGCGGGGCGATCAGCGCAGCGTCAAAGTGGGTCTCTACGAAAATCCCCCGAAGATCTACACCGCCGAGAACGGGCGTCCGGCGGGACTGTTTATCGAACTGCTGGACAAAATCGCGCGCGCCGAGAACTGGAAACTCAGTTATGTCGAGTGCGAATGGGAACCTTGCCTGGCCCAACTCGAGCAAGGTCAGATCGATCTGATGCCCGATGTCGCCTTTTCCGTCGAGCGCGCTGAGCATTTCGACTTCAACGCTGTTTCGGTCGCCAGCAGCTGGTCGCAGGTCTACAGCAGGCCGCGTCTCAGGGTGACGTCCTTGACCGAACTTGCCAACCGGCGCATCGCCATCCTGCAAGGCGGCATCCAGCAATCCTTCCTCGCGAAACTGATGGCCGGCAGCGGCATTCCGTACCTGCCGGTACCGGTCAATACGCTCGATCAAGGCTATCAGGCGGTAGTCGACAATCAGGCGGACGCGGTGGTGACCAACAGCTTCTTCGCTGCGCGCAACGGCGGCAAATACAAACTTCAGGAGACACCGCTTGTGTTTCTGCCGACGAACCTGTATTTCGCCACGGCCGTTGGCCGCAACGCCGATCTGCTGGAGCGCATCGACTGGTATTTGAGCGCCTGGCGCTACGATCCG
This sequence comes from Burkholderiales bacterium, assembly GCA_014860355.1. Lineage (GTDB taxonomy): Bacteria > Pseudomonadota > Gammaproteobacteria > Burkholderiales > SG8-39 > 2-12-FULL-64-23. The sequence continues at coordinate 11,877 of JACZJV010000185.1, forward strand.
GACTCGGTCTATTTCGATGCCCTGCACCGTGCCATGGCGGCCGCCCCCGAGTTGCTGGTGCCGCGCTGGGTGCAGTGGTTGCTGGCCGGACTGGGGGCGAGCATGCTGCTGTTGCTGGCGATCAGCGTGCTTCTGCGCTGGCAGGTCAGTCAGCGCACCAGGGCGCTGGTGCACACGACGCGGGAACTCGAGCATGAGCGCGCCAACCTCGAGAGGCTGGTGTCGGAGCGCACGGCCGAACTGCGGGCGGCAAAGGAGGAGGCCGAGCGCCTGACGCGGGTGAAGGGGGATTTTCTCGCCAATATGAGCCACGAAATCCGCACGCCGATGAATGCGATTCTCGGCATGCTCTATCTGGCGCTGAAGACCGAACCGCCGCGCAGTCTGCGCAATTACCTGGCGAAGGCGCAGGGGGCGGCGCATTCCCTGCTCGGCATCATCAACGATATCCTGGATATTTCGAAGATCGAGTCCGGCAAGCTCGAGATCGAGAGCATCGAGTTCGGCCTCGACGCAGTGCTGGAACAGCTGAACGACGCCATCGGCTATCAGGCCGAGCACAAGGGCATTGAATTCCTGATCCGTTACGATGTCAGCATTCCATCGACGCTGGTCGGCGATCCTTTGCGCCTGGGACAGGTGCTGCTGAACCTGTGCGGCAATGCCGTCAAATTCACCGAGCAGGGCGAGGTCGAGCTCGCATTCCGGCGCATCGCCATGACGCAAACCGATCTCACCATACAGGTCTGCGTGCGTGATACCGGCATCGGCATGCCGGCGCAGATGCAGGACAGGTTATTCGAGAAATTCACCCAGGCCGACCAGTCGACCACGCGCCGCTTCGGCGGCACAGGCCTCGGGCTGGCGATCTGCAAGAACCTGGTGGGGCTGATGGGCGGGCGCATCTGGCTCGAGGACTCGCAGCCCGGCAAGGGCACGACCATCTGCTTCACGGTGCAGCTCAGGATTGCCGGGAAGGCGCAGGCGCGTCAGCGCGAACTGGTGGAGCAGGCGGGACCGCTGCTCAAAGGCGTACGCGTGCTGGTGGTCGACGACAATCAAGTTTCGCGCGAGATCCTGGCCGAGATGCTGCGCTTTTTCCATCTCGACGTGGACACTGCGTCGAATGGAACCGCGGCCTTGGCCAGCATCGCAGCCGCCATCGAAAAGCCCTTCGACATCGTGCTGATGGACTGGCGCATGCCCGGAATGAACGGCGACGAGGCGACACGACGCATGCATGCCGATCTGGCCATTGCGTGCCAGCCCAAGGTGGTCATGGTGACTTCCTACGGGCGCGAGGACGTGATGCGCCTGGCCGAACAGGCTGGTGTGGATGCCTTCCTGATCAAACCGGTGTCGCCTTCGACGCTGCTCGACACCGTTCTGTCGGTGCTGGGGCGGGGCCGCATACTCGGCGGCGGCGACAAACAGGGTACAGGTTCGGCAAGCCGCGCCACCGGCGGGCAGCTGGCCGGCGCACGCCTGCTGCTGGTCGAGGACAACGACATCAACCGCGAGTTCGCAACCGAACTTCTGCGCAGCGAGGGTATGGAGGTCGACGAGGCGGGGGACGGTCAAGAGGCCGTGATGAAAGTAAGGCAGCAGGACTACGACGCCGTGCTGATGGACATTCAGATGCCGGTGATGGACGGACTCGAGGCCGCGCGCCAGATTCGCGCCCTGGCGCAGACTGGCGGCGGCGAACGTTACGCCACGCTGCCGATCATTGCCATGACTGCGCTGGCCATGGCGCAGGACGCGGAAAAGAGCCGGGCGGCGGGCATGAACGACCATGTCAGCAAGCCAATCCCGCCGGATCGGCTGATGGCCGTCCTGGCGAAGTGGGTACGGCCGGCGGCGGCACGCATCGGCAAGCCCGCTTCGCTTGCCGCCGCTGCACGAGCGGCGGAACTCCCGCCCGACCTTCTGGCGCTTGCAAGCCTAGACACGCGCGAAGGCGTGCGCCGCATCGGGGGCAAGGTCGAGGCCTACTGCAAGCAGTTGCGCCGCTTTCGCGAGCATTATTCTGACGCCGTCGCTGAATTGCAGCGGCTGTCGACTGAGCAGGGTGTGCAGCAAGCCGAAGATTATTGTCATGCCCTGAAAGGGGTAAGCGGCAACATCGGTGCGAGCGCATTGTTCGCGGCTGTCACCGAAGTCGATGCCGTGCTGAAGCTGGGAAAGCTGCCGGACGCCGCCCAATTGGAAACGCTGCGCGCTTGCCTGGAACAGGTGATGCGCGACATCGAAGGTTTGGCCGATAGCGCGGAGCCTGCGCCCGGGCCTGGCGGCGCAGCGCTGAGCCGCGCCGCAACATTGGACTTGCTGGAGCGGCTGGCAGGCGTGCTCGAATACGACCTGGGCGCCGCGGAATCCTTGCTGACCGAGTTGCGCACAGGGGTCGCAGCTGGTGCGAGCGAACTTGCAGTGGGCCGGATCGCGGCCAAGATCGATATATTCGCCATAGACGAAGCCCTGGCGCAGATCGGCGAGCTGCGCAATCGTCTGAATTCTGCCGACTGAGGCATCCCCATGACCGAAAGCGCCGACGAACGCCCGCGGATCCTGATCGTGGATGACGTGCATGAGAATTTGCATGCGCTCATGAACATCCTGCGTGAAGGCTATGCAATTTCCGCAGCCACCAGCGGCGAGAAAGCCCTCGAACTGGCAAAGCGCCAACCCCGACCGGACCTGATCCTGCTTGACATCAAGATGCCCGGCATGGATGGCTATTCGGTGCTTATCCGCCTCAAAGGCGATCCCGCCACGGCCGGGATACCGGTCATTTTCGTGACTGCGCTCGCCGAGGCGGCGGACGAGGCGCGCGGACTCAAGCTCGGCGTAGCCGATTACATCACCAAACCGGTGAACCCGGAACTGCTGCGCATGCGCGTGCGTACGCAACTCGAATTGCACCGCCATCGGAGTAACCCCGTCATGCTCGATCCCAATGCGCGCGTCGACCGACTCCAACCCCCCGCATTGCTGGTGGTCGACGACGTGCCGGAAAACATACATGAACTGCTCGAGACGCTGAAGGACGAGTACCGCGTGGTGGTCGCGACCACGGGCGCCCGGGCGATCGAACTGGTGCAGGGCGCATCGCCCCCCGATCTGGTGCTGCTCGACATCGTGATGCCCGGGATGGACGGCTACGAGGTCTGCCGGCGCATCAAGGCCACCCCCGCGGGCAATCGCATTCCGGTCATTTTCATCACCGTGGCCGACGCAGCCGAGAACAAGGTGAAAGGTTTCGGTGTCGGCGCGGCGGACTACATCACCAAGCCCTTCGACATCGACGAGGTGCGCGCCCGCGTACGTTCGCACCTCGAACTCGCCCGCCTGCGGCATTTTCTTGAGCAGCAGGTGGAGCAGCGCACCGCCCTGCTCGAAGCGAGTGAGGAGAAATATCGCGTTCTCGCCGACTACTCGCCCAACTGGGAGTACTGGCGCGCGCCGGACGGAAGCTATCTCTACGTGGCACCGGCGTGCAAGGTAGCGTCGGGCTACGCGCCGGCCGACTTTTTTGCCGATGCCCGCCTGATGGAAAAAATCATCCATCCCGAGGACCTGGAAGCTTGGAAACGGGTGAGGTCGGATGCCGCCACGGCCACACCCGCGCCGATTAGGTTTCGCATCCGCGCGAAGGACGGTGGCGAACGCTGGATCGAGGAGATCTGCAGGCCGGTTTTCGATGGGGCAGGCAAGTTTCTGGGCCAGCGTGGTTCGGATCGCGATATCACCGACCGCAGGCGCGTGCAGATGCAGTTGTTCGAGTCAGAACAGAATTTTCGCGGCCTGGTCGAGCAGGCGATCGCGGGGATCTTCATCGTTCAGGACGGGAAGCTGGTCTATGTCAATCCGCGCGCGGCCGAGATCGTCGGTCACGCTTCGGCGGACGAATTGCTCGGCACCGACCCACTGTTGTGGGTCGCCGAGGAGGATCGCGACAAGGTTGCGCAGAACATGCGCCGCCTGGCAAGCGGCGAAGCGAAGAGCGCCGCCCTGGATTTCGGCGTATTGCGCCAGGACGGCACCATCGTCCAGGCCGGCGCGAACGCCGCAGGCGCGACCCACGAGGGCAGACCGGCGATCATCGGATTGATACAGGACATTTCCGAGAAAAAACGCGCCGAGGAGGAGATCCGGCGCTATGTCGAGAAGCTGAAATCGGCGTTCATGCGCACGGTCGAGGTGGCGACGACCCTGAGCGAGATGCGTGACCCCTACACGGCCGGTCACGAGCGGCGCGTGGCCGAGATCGCGGTCGCGATTGCGCAGGAACTGGGCTACGACGAACAGCGACTCGAGGGCTTGCGCATCGCCGGTTACCTGCACGACATCGGCAAGATCACCATTCCCGCGGAAATCCTGTCCAAGCCGGGCAGGTTGACAGCCATCGAATATCAGTTGATTCAGAACCATGCACAAGCAGGCTACGATGTATTGAAGAATGTCGAGTTTCCCTGGCCGGTGGCGCAGGCAGTGTTGCAGCATCACGAGCGCATGGACGGCAGCGGCTATCCGCAGGGCCTGAAGGGCGAGGCCATTATTCCCGAGGCACGGATCCTCGCCGCAGCCGACGTGATCGAGGCGATGTCCTCGCACCGGCCGTATCGACCGGGACTGGGCATCGAAAAGGCGCTTGCCGAGATAGAGCGCGGTCGGGGTACCGTATATGAAGGCGCCACCGTCGATGCCTGTATGCGCCTGTTTCGCGAGAAGGGATATGGCGTTCCGCTATGACGGTACCGCGCCCGACCGGTACAAGGGCAGGCTAGTCGTCGTATCATCCGACCGCGAGTTCGTGTCCTCGATCGCCACGAATATCGACTGATCCTGCGATCGAAAAGCGCGTGTAGACTTTTGCGTTTCGCTTTTGCGCAGCGCGTCTACGGTTTTTCCCGGCGTGCTCTACCAGCTTTTACCCTTGGGAAATCGCGGGCTTTTTCCCACGGCAAAGCGGCCGGCGGAAGTTCAGACTGCGTCCATCGAATCTAGCTGCGACAGTTGCCGCAAAACGCAACTCGTCCATCCCGCGCAAGCTGCTGGTCGCGGGAGACGATGTTCTTCTTACTACACGGGAAAGGAAACCGCATGAATTCCGCCAATGCTGCGTACAGTCTGAAAGCTGCGCCCGCCGATGCCGCGACGGACGCCGTCGTGAAAGTCAACGGCAGGCCGATACTCCAGAGCCGGATAGACTTCCTGCTGAAATCGCGCGGCGTCCAGGACCAGTCCGATGGCGGCGAAAACCTGAATCAGGCCCTCAACATGCTGATCAGCCAGGAACTGCTGTATCAGGAAGCGGTAAAACTCGGATATGAAACCAAACCGGACGTGGCGACGCGAATCGAGATCAACAAAGAGGAGGCGGTGATCGACGCCTATCTCTGGGATTGCGCCCAAAGCCGTCCGATCGGCGAAGACAAGGTCATTGAGGCCTACGAGTACCAGAAGGCGCTTTTCGGAGACAAGGAATACAAAGCGCATCATATCCTGGTCGACACCGAAGACGAGGCGACACAGATCCTGGGCGAACTCGAAAAGGGCACGGGCTTCGAAGAACTGGCGATCGAGCACTCGGTGGACGGGGGATCGAAATTCCGTGGCGGCGACCTCGACTGGATGTCGCCCCTGTACGACCTGCCGCAGTTCCACGACGCCATGAAAAAACTGGGGAAAGGTGAGGTGACGCAGACTCCCGTGCAATCGGAGTACGGCTGGCATATCATCCGCGTCGACGACGAGCGTCCGCTCGCGTTTCCGGCCTTGGAGGAGGTCAAGCCGAAGATCTACACGCATCTGCAGCGCCAGGCTGTAGACGCGCTCATCGCCGAGTTGCGTGCCAAAGCCGAGATCGAATAGCAACCCGCCGTTCGTGCGCACAGTAGCCGCCGCCCGGGCCAGCGCAGGCACAATCACCAGTGTATCTACCGCTCTGATGGGGGCTACGCGGTATTCACAGAACCGGGCACAGACGCGATACTGGCCTCACGAACTGCAGCCATCCACAGACAGGGAGCGTCGCCGAAGAATCCAGTAACAACGTCGTCATTCTGGCCAAGGTACCTTTCAACCATAAAGTGACTGAAAGGTTATTGCCCGCGAAATCCGCTGTTGTGCGCGCCCAGCATGCCGGGTGTACCTGATGCGGACGGGTGGTGACCACCTTGAACCCGAGGTTTGAAAGGTACCTTGCCCAGAGTGACGACGTGAACCACAGGAGTACCTGCCCCGCGCCCGGGCGGGGAAACCGGGTTCCTGAGTTCGGCAGGCGCGCATGGCAGCTACCCGAAACGCCCGCAGTTCACGCTGAAATTTTGTCATGAGCAGACAGGCGCGATAGGAACCAATATGAAATCGGTAGTGCTGAAAATGGTGTGCGACGCAGGCTGGACCAATGCGGCAGGTGAATTCATTGCGCGCTCGCTGCTGGTCAAGTTGAACCTGGATACCGGACTGGTGAGTCCGTATTTCGACAACGATCCCGCCGTGCTCGACGCCCGCGGCCCGACGCCGGTCGGCGGCCTGCTGTTCGAGCCTGCCGGTCTGGACGACGGTTCCGCGCTGATCCTGCAGCCGGCCTGGGATTTCACCGGAAAAGCCGTTGGATTTCATCTGATGTGCCAGTCGCTGAACGCAAACAAGCTGCTGCTCAAGCGATGGGCGGCATGCCAGGAATCGCTGCCGCTGGTCAGCCTCATCTATCGCAACGAGGCATCGGCCGAGCGCCGGGCGGCCTAGACTTTCGCCGCTTGCCGGCTGGCAGTTCCGGGCGCGGATACGCAAAAAAAAGCCCGACTTCCGGTGCAAGTCGGGCTTTTTGCAATTGGCGCCGGGTGGGCGCCGGACTCAAGAGTCCATTTCAAAATGGGGATACCTCCCCTCGTACTCCTAAGCCGGAGGCCATTTCGGCAATTCTGAATTGGCCTCGTTACGCGGCTGCCAGCAGTTCGCGCAGCACATAGGGCATGATGCCGCCGTGCCGGTAGTAGTCCACTTCGATCGCAGTATCGATCCTGAGCAGCAGCTGCACTTCGCGCCGGCTGCCGTCCTTGCCCCTGATCACCAGCGTCACATCCTGCTGCGGCTTGATCGCGCCGTCGATGCCGAGGATGTCGAACTCCTCGTCGCCCTTGATGCCTAGCGAACTCACCGTGTCGCTGCCCTTGAACTGGCAGGGCAGCACGCCCATGCCGACCAGGTTGGAGCGGTGGATGCGTTCGAAGCTCTTGGCGATCACGGCTTTCACGCCCAATAGCTGCGTGCCCTTGGCCGCCCAGTCGCGGCTCGAACCGGTGCCGTATTCCTCGCCGCCGAAAACCACCGTGGGCGTGCCCTGCGCGATGTATTTCATCGCCGCGTCGTAGATCGGCAGCGCTTCGCCCGAGGGTTGCATCACCGTGACCCCGCCTTCTACGCGTCCGCCGTCGGCCTTGAGCGGGACCATGAGGTTCTTGATGCGCACGTTGCCGAAGGTGCCGCGCATCATCACTTCATGGTTGCCGCGGCGCGCGCCGTAGCTGTTGAAATCCATCACCGGTACGTCGTGCTCCAGCAGATAGACGCCCGCCGGCGAACTGGGCTTGATCGAGCCCGCCGGGCTGATGTGATCGGTGGTGACCGAATCGCCGAACATGCCCAGGGCACGCGCGCCGGTGATGTTGCCGACCTCGCCCAATTGCATGCTGAAGCCCTCGAAGAAGGGCGGCTCGGCGATGTAGGTGGATTTGGGCCAGTCGTAGACCTGGCCCGAGGCCGAGCTGATTTCCTGCCACAGCGGATTGTCCTTGCCCGGATTGGTGTACAGGCGGCGGAAGGTCTTGGGATTCATCGCGTAACGCATGCAGGCGCTGACCTCTTCGCTGGTCGGCCAGATATCGCCGATCCACACGTCTTCGCCTTTTTTACCCTTGCCCAGGGGCTCGCTCATCAAGTCCTTGAGCATGGTGCCGGCGATGGCATATGCCACGACCAGCGGCGGCGAGGCGAGGAAGTTGGCGCGCAGGTTGGGATGGATGCGCGCCTCGAAGTTGCGGTTGCCCGAGAGCACCGCGGCGCAGACCAGGTCGTTCTGCACGATGGTCTCCTCGATCGGCTCTGCCAGCGGCCCGGCATTGCCGATGCAGGTGGTGCAGCCGTAGCCGGCGAGGAAAAAGCCGAGCTTCTCCAGATAGGGCAGCAGGCCCGCATTGCTGAGGTACTCGGTCACCACGCGCGATCCGGGCGCAAGCGAAGTCTTGATGTGCGCCTTGACCGTGAGTCCGCGCTCGACCGCTTTTTTCGCGAGCAGGCCCGCGGCGAGCAGCACGCTCGGGTTCGAGGTGTTGGTGCAGGAGGTGATGGCCGCGATGAGCACGTCGCCCGAGCCGACTTCCACACCGCTGCGCGCCTGGTAGCGTTTGCCCAGGTCGCCGGGCTTCTTGGCGAAGCCGTTGTCGGCCACCGGCAGCGCGTAGAGCTCGGCGAATTTGGATTTCACCTTGCCGATTTCGATGCGGTCCTGCGGGCGCTTGGGGCCGGCAAGGGAGGGGGCGACCGTGCCAAGATCGAGTTCGAGCTCCTGGCTGTAATCGATCGCGCCTTTTTTCGGAATGCCGTACAGGCCCTGCGCTTTGAAGTAGGACTTGAACGCATCGATTTCCCCGGCCGTGCGGCCGCTGCCTTCGAAATAGGCGATGGTCTTGTCGTCCACCGGGAAAAAGCCCATGGTGGCCCCGTATTCGGGCGCCATGTTGGCGATGGTCGCGCGGTCGGGCAGGGCGAGGCTTTCCGCGCCTTCGCCGAAGAACTCGACGAACTTGCCCACGACCTTCGCCTTGCGCAGCATTTCGGTGACCGTCAGTACCAGGTCGGTGGCGGTGACGCCGCCGCGCAGCTGGCCTTTCAGGTGCACGCCGACCACGTCCGGGGTGAGGAAATACACCGGCTGGCCGAGCATTCCGGCCTCCGCCTCGATGCCGCCTACGCCCCAGCCGACGACGCCGATGCCGTTGATCATGGTGGTGTGACTGTCGGTGCCGACCAGGGTGTCCGGATAGTACACGCCGTCCTTCTGGTGCACGCCGCGCGCCAGGTACTCGAGGTTGACCTGGTGGACGATGCCGACCCCGGGGGGGACGACTTTGAATGTGTCGAAGGCCTGCATGCCCCATTTCATGAACTGGTAGCGCTCCTGGTTGCGCTGGAATTCCAGCTTCATGTTCAGGTCCAGCGCGTTCTTGCTGCCGTAATTGTCGATCTGGATCGAATGGTCCACCACCAGGTCCACCGGCACCAGAGGCTCGATCACTTTCGGATTCTTGCCCATCCTGTCGGCGACGTTGCGCATCGCGGCGAGGTCGGCGAGCAGCGGCACACCGGTGAAGTCCTGCAGCACGATGCGCGCGAGCACGAAGGGGATTTCGTTGGTGCGCGCGGCCCTGGGTTTCCAGCCGGCGAGCTGGCGCAGGTGCGCTTCGGTGACCTTCTTGCCGTCGCAGTTCCTCAGCACCGACTCGAGCACGATGCGTATGGACACCGGCAGGCGCGAGATCTTGCCCAGGCCGGCTTTTTCCAGCGCAGGCAGGGAATAGAACTTGCCGGTCTTGCCGGAGGCGAGTTTGAATTCTTTGAGCGTGTCATGCAGGTTATGCGGCATTAATGCCTCCATCGTTGATCCATATAGTTTCGGGACTGCATCCCGTATCGGCCTGGCGCCGCGCGATGCGCTCTCTTTCCGCAATCAGGCGCGCCCGGTGCTCCAGCAGTCCGGCCAGCTGCTCGTCGCAGCGCGCGATCGGCGTGGGATAACGCCGGATCTGTTCCGAGAGTTCGGCAATTCTTGCGTCCAATTCGGTGCTCATGGCTGATAGTCCTCGCATCAGATGACGAACAGGTCGACGAATTCGTTGACCGGGGTCGCCTGCAGCCGCTTGGCGTCCTCGCACAGGGCGAGGATCGTCTTGCGCTGCTTTTCGGGGAAGCGGCGCGCCAGGTTGGTCTTGAATTTCTCCACCAGCAGCGGAATCCCGTCCTTGCGCCGGCGGCGGTGCCCGATGGGATATTCTACGACGACTTCCCCGGTCTTCTTGCCGTCCTTGAATTCCACCGCAATGGCGTTGGCGATGGAGCGCTTGTCCGGGTCGTGGTAGTCGCGGCTGAATCCCTTGTCCTCCACGCAGACCATCTTGTCGCGCAGGGCGTCGATGCGCGGATCGGCAGCGACGGCATCCTCGTAGTCGCCGGCGGTCAGCCGGCCGAATATGAGCGGCACCGCAACCATGTACTGGATGCAATGGTCGCGGTCGGCCGGGTTGCTCAGCGGCCCCTTCTTGTCGATGATGCGAATCGCGGATTGATGGGTGCGGATGGTGATTTTCCTGATGTCGGCGATGCGGTCCTTGACCTGCGCATGCAGCGCCATCGCGCACTCGGCCGCGGTCTGCGCATGGAACTCCGCCGGGAACGAAATCTTGAACAGGACATGTTCCATCACGTATGAGCTATAGGGGCGCTGGAACTTGAATTCCTTGCCTTTGAACAACACGTCGTAAAAACCCCAGGTCGGCGCCGTAAGCACCGAGGGATAGCCCATTTCCCCCTTGGCTGCCATCAGCGCCAGGCGCACCCCGCGGCTGGTGGCGTCGCCGGCCGCCCAGGACTTGCGCGAGCCGGTGTTGGGGGCATGGCGGTAGGTGCGCAGCGACTGGCCGTCGACCCAGGCGAGCGAGAGCGCATTGATGATCTCTTCGCGCGCGAGGCCGAGCATATCGGCCGCCACGGCGGTGGTGGCGACCTTGACCAGCAGCACGTGGTCCAGGCCGACGCGGTTGAAGCTGTTTTCCAGGGCGATCACGCCCTGGATTTCGTGCGCCTTGATCATGCCGGTGAGCACCGCGTGCATGGTGAGCGGCGGCTTGCCGGCGGCGACGGCCTGGCGCGACAGCCAGTCGGCGCAGGCAAGTATGCCGCCGAGGTTGTCGGAGGGATGGCCCCACTCGGCCGCCAGCCAGGTGTCGTTGAAATCCAGCCAGCGGATCATGGCGCCGATATTGAACGCCGCCTGCACCGGGTCGAGTTGAAACTGGGTGCCGGGAACCTTGGCGCCGTTGGGCACGACGGTACCGGGAACGATGGGCCCCATGAGCTTGGTGCAGGCCGGGTATTCCAGCGCCTCCAGTCCGCAGCCCAGCGTATCCATCAGACACAGGCGCGCGGTGTCGTAGGCTTCGGTGCTCTTGATCTTGTACTTGGAGACGTAATCGGCGATGTCCGCGAGGACCTGGTCCGGTTTGGGGCGTACGTTGGAGATGTGGGACGACATGCTGTTCCTTTGGGAGCTAAGAGCTGAATATTCGGTTTACTCAAAGAACCTCGCTTTTGGTACGGATGGTGTGTATCCGTACCAAAAGCGAGCTTGGCGCGCGCAGCGCGCAGGTCTTGCAAAAACCTGCACGGACGAAAAATCCGTCCGTGCGGATCGTCGCTTGCGTACGGATGATCAACCCATCCGCACGCAAGCGACGATCATTGAGGGACCCATTTTCGTCATTTTGACACGAATTCCTATTTGCGCTTCTCGATAGGCACGAATTTCAGGTCTTCCGGCCCGGTGTAGTTGGCGGTGGGTCGGATGATCTTGCCGTCGATGCGCTGCTCGATCACATGCGCCGCCCAGCCGCTGGTGCGCGAAATCACGAATATCGGGGTAAACATGGAGGTGGGCACGCCCATCATGTGGTAGCTCACCGCGGAGAACCAGTCCAGATTGGGGAACATTTTTTTCTCGCGCCACATCACGGTTTCGAGGCGCGCCGCAATATCGAACATTTTCATGTCGTTGCGCGCCTTCGAGAGTTTTCGCGCGACTTCCTTGATCACCTGGTTGCGCGGGTCGGCGATGGTGTAGACCGGATGGCCGAAGCCGATGACCACCTCCTTGTTTGCCACGCGCTGGACTATGTCTTTTTCGGCCGCGTCCGCGCTTTCATAGCGCTTCTGCACCTCGAACGCGACTTCGTTGGCCCCGCCGTGCTTGGGCCCGCGCAGGGCGCCGATGCCGCCGCAGATCGCGCTGTACATGTCCGAACCGGTGCCGGCGATCACGCGGCAGGCAAAGGTGGAGGCGTTGTATTCGTGTTCGGCATACAGGATCAGCGAGGTATGCATGGCCTTGACCCACATGTCCGAGGGCTCTTTGCCGTGGAGCAGGTGCAGGAAATGCCCGCCGATGGAATCGTCGTCGGTCTCGACTTCGATGCGCCGGCCGTTGCGGCTGTAGTGGTACCAGTAGAGCAGCATCGAGCCCAGGGACGCCATCAGCTGGTCGGCGATGTCGCGCGCGCCGGGATGGTTGTGGTCGTCCTTTTCCGGCAGCACGCCGCCCAGCACCGACACGCCGGTGCGCATCACGTCCATGGGATGGGCCGAGGCCGGCACCCACTCGAGCGCCGCCTTGACGTTGGCCGGCAGGCCGCGCAGGGACTTGAGCTTCATCTTGTAGCCGTCCAGCTCGGCCCTGGTCGGGAGCGCGCCGTGCACCAGCAGATAGGCGATTTCCTCGAATTCGCAGGCGTCGGCGACGTCGAGGATGTCGTAGCCGCGGTAGTGCAGGTCGTTGCCGGTGCGGCCGACGGTGCACAGCGCGGTATTACCGGCGGTAATGCCGGAGAGTGCGACCGATTTCTTCGGCTTGGGCGCGGCCGGGTTTGGAGTCTCGTTCATTTCTTCTCCTTTGCGAAAAGTTGGTCCAGCTTGGTTTCGTACGCGTGATAGTCGAGATAGTCGTACAACTCGTCGCGGGTCTGCATCGTTTCCACGACGTTCTTCTGCGTGCCTTCGCGGCGCACCGCCTGGTAGACGGCGAGCGCGGCCTTGTTCATCGCGCGAAACGCCGACAGCGGATAAAGCGCGATGGCGACGTTGGCCGAGCGCAGTTCGTCCACGGTGAACAGGGGCGTGGCGCCGAATTCGGTGATGTTGGCGAGTACCGGCACGCCTACGGCAGCGGCGAACCTGCGGTACATGGCGAGTTCGGTCATGGCCTCGGGAAAGATCGCGTCGGCGCCTGCCTCGACGCAGGCCACGGCGCGCTCGATCGCCCGTTCCAGACCTTCGACGGCAAGCGCGTCGGTGCGTGCCATGATGAAAAAATCCGGATCGGTCCTGGCGTCGACGGCGGCCTTGATGCGGTCGACCATTTCCTCTTTGGTCACGAGTTCCTTGCCCGGCCGGTGGCCGCAGCGCTTGGCGCCGACCTGGTCTTCGATGTGCATCGCGCCGGCGCCGTATTTGACCAGGGATTTCACCGTGCGCGCGACGTTGAAGGCACTCGAACCGAAGCCGGTGTCCACGTCGACCAGCAGCGGCAGCGGGCACACATCGGTGATGCGGCGCACATCGGTGAGCACATCGTCCAGGTTGCTGATGCCCAGGTCGGGCACCCCCAGGGATCCCGCCGCGACGCCGCCGCCGGACAGGTAGATGGCCTTGTAGCCGCTGCGCTCGGCCAGCCGCGCATGGTAGGCGTTGATGGCGCCGATTACCTGCAGCGGCTGTTCTTCCTTCATCGCGGCGCGAAACCTCGCTCCGGCTGACATCTGCTTTGCCATATGTGCCTTTCAATAAGCGTTGCAAAAACCGGGAGCGGCACCCCGCCCGGCGCACTGCGCACGCAAGCGCAATTGCGGCGATTCCGGCTCGGCCTCCGACGCACCCGAGCGCAAGAGTCTACGGCGCTCGCCTGCCGGATACTTTAACGCAGGTCAAATGCTAGCGCCTTATTCGGCAAGCCCGCTGTCGCCGGCGCGACAGACTGCCCGCGGGCCGGGTGAAAAGCGCCCGGGCGTCCCGGACGCGGTCGCGACGCAGGCCGGCTTGCGCGCTCTGCGCATCAGCGCTTCGCGCTCGGCGCAGTGTACGCAGACAGGGATGAAGGTAAGGGTGGTTCGCCTCGGAATAGGGCGGGGCCGGGATGCCCCGGCGTACTCAGGCGCCGCAGCGCGGCGAGGGGGTGGTGGAAGCCCATCCGGAAACCCAGCCTGCGGTTTCCGGATCGGATGTTCGCTATCGACGCGGGTTCAGCCCAGCAGGTGCTTCACGCCGTCGCGCTCTTCATGCAATTCTTTGAGCGTTGCTTCCATGCGGGTGCGGCCGAAACTGCTGACTTCGATGCCCTTGACGATCTGGAACTCGCCGTTCCTGCAGGTCACCGGATGGCCGTAGACCACGCCTTCGGCAATGCCGTAGCTGCCGTCGGATGGTATACCCATGGAAATCCAATCTCCCTCGGGCGTCCCCAATGCCCAGTCGCGCATATGATCGATGGCTGCGCTGGCCGCGCTGGCAGCCGAGGACAGCCCGCGAGCGGCGATGATGGCAGCGCCGCGCTTTTGCACCGTCGGGATCAGGGTGGTTTCCAGCCAGGCCTGGTCGTTGATCAGGGGCCAGGCCTTCTTGCCATCGGCTTCCATCTGGAATACATCGGGGTACTGGGTGGCGGAATGGTTGCCCCAAACGACTGCCTTGCGCAGGCTGGTGACCGGCTTGCCGGTTTTCGCGCTGATCTGCGAGAGCAGACGGTTGTGGTCGAGGCGCATCATGCCGGTGAACTGCCGCGGCGACAGGCTGGGCGCGTTTTTCATCGCGATCAGCGCGTTGGTGTTGGCGGGGTTGCCCACCACCAGGACTTTGACCTTGCGGCTTGCGACGGCGTCTAGCGCCTTGCCCTGGGGCACGAAAATCGCGCCGTTGGCTTCGAGCAGGTCCTTGCGTTCCATGCCGGCCGTGCGCGGACGCGCGCCGACCAGGATGGCGTAATCGGCATCCTTGAACGCCGTCATCGGATCGGAGGCCGCGGCCATGCCCGCGAGCAGGGGAAAGGCGCAGTCGTTGAGTTCCATCATCACGCCGGCCAGTGCCTTCTGTGCCTTGTCGTCCGGGATTTCCAGCATTTGCAGTATGACCGGCTGGTCCTTGCCGAGCATGTCGCCGGCGGCGATGCGAAACAGGATGCTGTAACCGATCTGGCCGGCGGCGCCGGTGACTGCGACACGAACGGGTGATTTGGACATATTAAGACTCCATAGAAGGTTGGCGGATTGATGGAAATTGACAGATGGCGGGTGGAACGTGTCTGCTGCGGAGGAGTGCCGAGCCGGTTGCTACGCCAGGGTCGCGCTGTACGTATGTTGCGGGCAGGAGGATATCCCCGTTTGGCATCAAAAATACTAGGTTTAATGCGCTGGAGTGTCAACATGGTTTCGACCCCGGTTTGACAAGGATCAAGCTTCCCGGCATGGCGCCGCCGCTGGCCGCCGGTTTTGCCGCCGCCAAACTCGCGGCAATCGAATCGGGGAATGCCGCATTGCGGCCGGCCGTAGTGGAAGTCCTCAGGCGCCGGAGGGCAAGTCGTATGGACGGCTCGGAGTTTTTTGTGCTGAAATGCAGGAATGAACAATAGCGCACCCACATTCAGTCCCCTGTACCGCCAGATCAAGGGTTTGATCATGCAAAGCCTGGAGTCGGCCGAATGGGGGCCGGGCGAGGCGATCCCGAGCGAAATCGAACTGGCGCTGCGCTACAAAGTCAGCCAGGGAACGGTGCGCAAGGCCATCGACGAACTCGCTGCCGAGAAGCATCTGCTGCGCCGCCAGGGCAAAGGCACTTTCGTTGCAACCCATGACGAGGCGCGCGCGCAGTTTCGCTTTTTGCGGCTCATGCCGGAGGTGGGGCAGCAGGAATGGCCCGCCAGCCGGCTTCTGGACTGCAAGCGCGCGCGCGCCAGCGGCGAGATTGCACAGCTGCTGGAATTGAAAGCCGGCGATGGCATAGTGATCATCCGGCGGGTGCTCAGCTTCGCCGACGAACCGACGGTATTCGAGCAGATTTACCTGCCTGGCACTTTGTTCCATGAGCTCAACGCCGAGATCTTCAACGAATACAAGGGCTCGATGTACAAGCTGTTCGAGACCGAATTCGGGACGCGCATGATCCGTGCGGAGGAAAAAATACGCGCGGTAGCAGCCGGACCCGCGGTGGCCGAACTGTTGCGCGTGAGCACGGATACGCCGCTGCTGTGCGTCGACCGGGTCGCGTTCAGCTACGGCGAGCGGCCGGTGGAGTACCGTCGCGGCTACTATCGCACCGACCAGCACTACTACCGCAACGAACTCGGCTGAGCGGGCGCTGCTAACGCGCGTTGCGCGGGGCGGCGGCGGGCCGCAATCCACAGAATTCCCACCGACATTGATACAAATCAATATTGGCGGACGATGTTCGGACAGAATCGGTAATCACGAATGACGCGGGGTGCAGGCGGCATCGGATTTTCCCTGGTTTGCCCGACGCGGATTCGATCGCGCCCGGGGCAGGCGGAGCAGACAAATGACCACGGAAGAGCTTAACCGGCTGCGCTGGCAATGCCGCCGCGGATTGCTGGAACTGGACTTGGTGCTGGAGCGCTTTCTGGACAAGCACTGCGACCGAATGCACGGTGAACGCCTGAGTGCGTTCCAGGCGCTCCTGGCCTATACAGACGACGAGCTATGGGATCTGATCCGCGGGCGCACCGAGTGCCGCGACGCGCGGTTCGCCGAGGTGGTGCAGTGGCTGCGCGAATGCCGCAGCCGCACGGGTTCCGAATGAATTTAAACTCAGCAAGCGATAGGAGAACAGGCAAATGGCACAGGTACTAGACAAACTGTCGGAAAAGGGTCAATCGCAAGGTTCAGGGAAATCGGAGGTCAGTGACATGACACAGCTAAAAGCGAAGTTGGGTGAAAAGATTCAGGCACACCGCCCGCGTACCGCCAAACTCACCAAGGAATATGCCGACGTAGTCATCGACAAGGTCGATATCGGCCAGTGCATGGGCGGCGCCCGTGACATCCGCTGTCTGGTCACCGATATCTCCTACCTCGATCCGCAGGAGGGGATACGCTTCAGGGGCAAGACCATTCCGGAGACCTTTGCCGCCCTGCCCAAGGCGCCCAGCTCGGCTTATCCGACCGTCGAGTCCTTCTGGTACTTCCTGCTGACCGGCGACGTTCCCACCCAGGCGCAGGTCGACGAAGTCCTCGCGCAATGGAAGACGCGCCAGGACGTTCCCGGCTATGTGTTCGATGTGATCCGCGCCCTGCCGCGCGACAGCCATCCGATGGTGATGCTCTCCACCGGAATTCTGGCGATGCAGAAGGACTCCAAATTTGCCGCCCACTACAACTCGGGCAAGTTCAACAAGATGAACGCGTGGGAATCGGTGTACGAGGACGCCAGCGACCTCGTCGCCCGTATTCCGGTGGTCGCCGCCTTCATACACAATCTGAAGTACAGGGACGACAAGCAGATCGCCATCGATCCCAAACTGGACATGGGCGCCAACTTTGCCCACATGATCGGCCAGAGCGAAGCGTACAAAGACGTGGCGCGCATGTACTTCATCCTGCACTCCGACCATGAATCCGGCAACGTTTCCGCGCACACCACGCACCTGGTGCACTCGGCCCTGTCCGATCCGTACTACTCGTATTCTGCCGGCCTCAACGGCTTGGCAGGTCCGCTGCATGGCCTGGCCAACCAGGAAGTGCTCAGTTGGACCATGAAGTTCCAGGAGAAGTACTGCAAAGGGGTCGAGCCGACCAAGGAACTGATCACCAAAGCCCTCTGGGATACGCTCAATTCGGGCCAGGTCATTCCGGGCTATGGCCATGCGGTGCTGCGCAAGACCGATCCGCGCTATATGTCGCAGCGCGAATTCTGCCTCAGGACGCCGGGCCTCAAGGACGATCCGCTGTTCAAGCTGGTCTCCATGATTTTCGAAGTCGCCCCGGGCGTACTTGGCGAGCACGGCCACACCAAGAATCCCTGGCCGAATGTCGACGCGCAATCCGGCGTCATCCAGTGGTACTTCGGCCTCAAGAACTGGGATTTCTACACCGTCCTGTTCGGCGTAGGCCGCGCGCTGGGCTGCATGGCCAACATCACCTGGGATCGTGCATTGGGATATGCTCTCGAGCGTCCCAAGTCCGTCACCACGGACATGCTCGAGAAGTGGGCTGCCGAAGGCGGCAGGAAGTAGCTTCGGCACGGTTTGTCAG
>JACZJV010000186.1 GCA_014860355.1 Burkholderiales bacterium
TCCCCACTGGGTCCGTGGCGCGTACAGGCGGGATGGCGGAAGCGCGCCGCGCCCTCCCGTGCGCGCCGCCTGACTCACTTCGACGCAGTAGTGTTCACGGCCGAAACACGGGCGGAGTCGCCCGGCAGCGAGCGCATGTAAGCCACCAGGTCGCGGATTTGGCGATCGCCGAGAATTCTGCCCCATGCCCCCATGAGCGGCGATTTACCGTAGGCAGGACCGCCTTCCTTGAGCAGGCGCACGAGATAGTCGTCGGAGCGCGCGCTCATGAACGCCGCGTCGCTGTGGCGGGCCGGCCTGGGCAGGAGCAACTGCGCGAGCGGGCCGTCGCCCCCGCCGCGCGATCCGTGGCAGGGCGCGCAATAGCTGGCGTAATCGCTTGCGCCGCGAACGGCGCTGCGCGGCGGGTCCGCAGCCGCCGGCGCGTTGCAGGCGAGCGCCGACAACAGGAACGCGACCAGGATGCCGGCAAAGGCGGACGGCATTTGCGCTGCGGCGCTAGCCGTTTCGCGACGTACGCAGGATGGTCACCAACAACTGCGACGTATCCATCTGCAAGGGCAGGACCAGCCAGCGGTTCGTATTGTCGTTGCCGACGGTAATGTATCCCGCATGCTGGCTGGGGTCCGCGTCGATGACGGGGTCGAGGTCGTAGGCGCCGAGTTCGCGCCGCAGGCGCTCGATGTCCCGCGTACTCCCGGTCAGGAACAGCCAGCCCGGTTTGCTCCCGAACGCTTCCCAGTATTGCTTCAGTCGCTGCGGCGTGTCATGCAGCGGATCGATGGAGAGAGACAGCATGGTGACATCGCGCCCCATCCGCTGCCCGAGCAACTGGTTCAAGCTTGCCAGTTCCGCGGAATTTGCCGGACATATCTCGCCGCAACCCGAGTACATGAGATTGATGATGACGGTCTTGCCCTTGACCAGGTCGTCGTAGAAATGCACCGCTTTTCCGTGCTGGGTATAGAGGGTGACGTTGGAAAACCGGTCGGACTGCCTGGGCATTTCGCCCCGCTGCCCCCTGGTCTCGCCACCTATGGGAAAAGCGCTTGAAACCGCCGCCGCGAGGCAGAACAGCGCCACCGGCAGCCAGGCGCTTGCGATCGCCGATGCGCGGCTCACGGGTTGCTCCCCTGATTGCCCCGCTCGCTCATGTCGAATTTGCAGTCGGGTATGCCCACGCCGCGGTCAGCCGCGCGCTCGGTGTCACCCACTTTATTGAACAGGATGCGCTGTTCGCGCTCGAGGTCGGCGCAGTCCGGAACCACTCCGCTGAGGTTCGGATCGAGCGCGGTTTCACCGTCCATGGGAGCATGGGTGAAGATTGCGTCCGTACTGCCGCCGGGTCCCGGGGTCGGGTCTATCACTCCCATCATGCGCATATCCTCGTGCTCTATGGCGTGGCAGTGGAACACGAACGGTCCGGTAAAGGTGCGGAATTTCGCATAGACTTCCGCCACGAATCCGCCCTCGAGCATGACCAGGTCGCTGTTGAACCGGCGCTCGCGCCGCGGCGCCTGGCCGTTGACGCTCTTGATCTGGAAGCCTTCGAGGTGGGTGTGGATCGGATGCCACCAGCCGCCCGAATTATTCTCGAGTATCCAGCGCTCCGCCCCCCGGCCCAGCACCGGCGTCGCATCCGAGCGCCGCGGGTTGTAGAAGCGGTTGTTGATGGTCCAGGCGCCTAGCGAGCGGTTGAATTCGAAGTCGCGCGTGCCGACGATTTCCTCCTTGCGTATAAATGAGAACTGGCCGTCGGGGTCGATGCCCTTGAAGCCGCGTATCACCGTCCCGTCCACGCAGCGCGTCTCGGACGAATTGGCGCCGCTCACCTCGAATCTGAGCAGCATGTCGCGCTCCTGGCTGGGGTCCACTTCCTTCGCGCCGCGCCCGTCGGTCTGCACCAGGATGTTCTCCAGGTAGACCTCGTCCGGCGCGTCGCGAAAGTCGATGATCACGTCGTGGCGCTGGCCGTGTCCTACCTGGAAACTCTCGACCTCGATCGCCCGCGGCAGCAGCCAGCTGTCGGTGCCGATGATGCACATCTTCTGCCGCGTGCTCAGACGCAGCTCGTAGGAGCGCGCATTCGAGGCGTTCAGAATGCGAAAACGGTACTTGCGCCGCTCGACCCTGTGTTTGGGCTGGACCACGCCGTTGACCGTGAACACGTTCCCGAGGCGCCCGTTGTGGTCGAGGAAATCATAGAGCAGCGTACCGTCCGGATTGAACAGCTGGTCCTGGATTGCAAGTCCCACATCCAGCGCTTGGTCAAACCTGTCCCTGCCGCCGATTTCCGGCGTAACGCCCCGCGCCGCCAGTTCCCGTTCCCTGTCGTCGAACACGAGATAGAAGCCCGCCAGGCCGCGGGTCACATTGAAGCCGGTGATATCCATGGCGTGGTCGTGATACCACAGCGTAGAGGGAATCCAGGTGCTATCGAATTCCCCGCCGCGCACCGGCGCCACCAGCGTGTCCGGGTCGGTCAGCTTGGGCGCAATATTGGGATAGAAGTAATCCCGCGCCTCGCCCGCAAGCACGTAGAAATCCGGGAACCCGTCGGAATGCGAGGGGGCATGGGCGCCATGCAGGTGGATCGAAGTCTCGACGTCGTGATGGGTCGAATTGACGCCGCTGCGGCCGGCAGTCAGCGCGTTCTTGTTGCGCAGTACCACGGGCGCCAGGTATTCGGCTACGATCGTCGGCCCCGGTGTGCTGCCGGAGCCCGGCGCTTTGCTTGCGTCGCGGTAGGTGAATACCGGTACGTCCGGCCCTCCGGGAACGAAGCGGTGCGTGGTTTCTTCGGTCACGAGTTCGTACTCCTGCTCGTGCGTATCGCCCGGACTGAAGCCGCTCTTGAACCGGTTCCATTCCTGCGGGCCGTGCCCGAATTCCGGGGCGATGCCGTGGCTCACCTCGTCGAAATTGCCGGTCGGCGTACGCGGCCGGCCGCTGATCCCGGAAGGCCGCGGATAGGCGCCCGGCACCGGATCCAGCCGGCTGCGGCCGGTGAGCGGCGTCAATACCTCGGGGATGAACAGGGGCTGGGAGAACGGCTGATAGCCGAAGAACAGGCCGCTCTTGGTGTACGGGCTCAGGCCGGACGCGAGCACCCGCCCCTGCCTATATGCGAGCGGCACCAGCAAACCCGCGCCGGTGGCGGCGCCCCATTGTAGTATCGTGCGTCTGGTAACCATCGGCTGCTCCCAAGTCGGAGTGGGTAGGAACGCGGGTCGCCGCTGCCTACGGAGCGACAAATTCCGCGTCCCTCAAAGGCCGCAAGACGCGTGCCATATGGCCGAATGGGACCAAGTCACTGAATGGATTTCGCTTTTTCTCGACATCTGGCGACAGCGAGGCACAATTACCCGCAATGTGCGTTATTTACCCCACCGCTTCTGGGTAAAAGCTAGGCGTAAAACTAGGGTTTTACCTGATGCTGTCCATGCCCGCCGGGCGTGCGGAATGGGCCGATGCGTTCAAACGGCAGGAAACATTGCGCCGGTCGATATGCCGCGATGACCCATGCCCCCGGCAATCGCCGCGACATGCGCGTTGCCGCGGCAGGACGCCCTGGCGGATGAACGCGGTAACTGAGTCGACGGCTTACGCTTGCGGTCGGAACTCAGGAACGACGTAAGGCCCCTCGGGTATCACGGCGATGTGTGCATCATCGCTGCGGCGCACGCACTTGCGTATGGCGGCTGCAAGGGAATCGATCTTGTGCGCGCCAGTGATGCGCCAGGCTTCGGCGTCCAGCCCTTCGCTAAACAGGTGCAGATTGCCGATGCGCATCGGCTTCAACTGCATCTGCGTTTGCCACTCGTCGATGTCGGCGTAGCGCTTGGCGCCGATGTCCGCCATGAAACCGTCCGGCCCGAGACCAAGCAGGCGCCGCTGCGCCTCGACGTACTCGGGCGAACCCATGCCTTCGGCGCATTCGGACACGATCAGGAGGTCGCCGCCGGGGGCGAGGATGTCGATCGGCGCCACCATGCCCTTGACCGTCTGGTAATAGGTCTTGTCCAGCGGGTAGCCGGCGGCGCTGGTGACCACGGTGGCGAATTTGCGCTCGACCGGCACCACGGCGTAGCGGCGGATGTAGTCCACTGCGAGCAGGTGGCTTTGCACCACTTCGCCGAAATTCACGAACGACAGCCTGCGGTGCTCGTCGATGACCGTGTTCAGGGCGAGCGCGCGGCCGAGCTTGCCCATGATTTCGAGCTGCTCCTCATGCAGCGGGTTGCCCTCGAGCACGCAGTTGGCCGCGAGCGGATGCGACATGAAGCGCTCGCTGTGAAAAGTGGTGATGGTGTCCTTGTGCGCGACCCCTGGCGCGATCACCTTGCGCCCGCCCGAATAACCCGCCATGAAATGCGGTTCGACCAGACCCGTGGCGATGCGCACATCGGCCTCGACGAAGCGCCGGTCCAGTTTCACCGGCGTGCCGCGCGAGGTCGCGCCCAGATCGACGTGATCGGCGTCGTTGCGCGCATAGTGATTGTGCACGCGCACGGTCTGCATCACCCAGGGGTCACCGACCAGTTCCGCCAGTTCATCGCCTTCATTTGGCCGGTGCAGGCCGGTCGCAACCAGGATGGTGATGCCTGCCGCCGGGATGCCTGCATCCATGAGCGTGCGCACCAGCAGCGGCAGAAACAAACCGTTGGGCACCGGGCGGGTAATGTCGCATACCAGAATGCAGGCGCTCTTGGCGCCGCGCGCCTCCTCGGCCAGCGGCGGCGCGCCCACAGGTGCGGCAAGCGCCGCGCGCACCGCGTGCGCCGCGTCGGCGAGCAGCGGCATGTCGGGCTTTCTGATGACGCTGACCTTCCAGTCCGGGTCCAGCTCCAGGCGGTGGCTCCCTTTGCCGTATCTGAGATCGATGTGCATGGTGTCTCCTCCTCGCAGTTTTCCGAGGCAGCTCAGGCCTGCGGCGAAAATGCGCGCAGCATGCGCAGCGCGATGCAGGCGGCGCCGTAGCCGTTGTCGATGTTGACCACTGCCAGTCCCGGCGCGCAGCTTGCCAGCATCGCATCCAGCGCAACGCGTCCGCCTGCAGCGACGCCGTAGCCCACCGAAGTCGGCAATCCGATCACGCATCCGCGCACCAGCCCCCCTACAACGCTCACCAGAGCCGCGTCCATGCCGGCCGCAACGATCAACACCGGATAGCGGCGTATGTCATCCAGCCGCTCGGTCAGTCGCCAGAGCCCGGCGACGCCGATGTCGTGAAGTTCAGCGGCCCCCTGCCCGTACCATGCAAGCGTGCGCTGCGCTTCGCGCGCGGCAGGCAGGTCGGAGGTGCCGGCGGACAGGATGGCGACGCGGGGCGCGCCCGCTGCTGCAGGCGCCGCACCGAAAAAAGCGCTGCGCGACAAGGCGTCGTAATCTAGCCCGGCGCGCGCGCCGGCGGACAAAACCTCCAGCTTTTCTCCGGCGAGGCGCGTCAGCAGCAGGCGCGCACCGCGCTTGCCGGCCCCGGCCAGTATGGCCTCGATCTGGCCGGCGCTCTTGCCCTCGCAGAATACCGCCTCGTCCAGCCCGACGCGCTCGCCGCGGCTGGTGTCCGGGCGCACCTCAGGCACGTTCATCGCTTGCGACCAAGAATGCGCTGCCGTTGCGATACGGCGCGAAATTCACTGTTCGCGCGAGACCCGCGCCCGCGAAAATGGCGCCGACCTCGCCGGCCAGCTCGGCGCGCCGCTGCGGTTCGATCGCTTCCAGGGAGGGGGCATCCAGTTCCAGCACCACGCCCGCGGCGCGCACGCGGCAGCGCACGGTGCGCGCAGCCACCGCGGCGCCGACCAGGCGCTCGCTCGCATGCACCAGGGACAACATCGCCGCGTCGATGCCGATCCCGGTCTCGATGCGGCTGGCGAGGCAGGGCGCGGCCGGCAATTCGGCCACGCTGCCCAGCTGCATGGTGCGCGCCATGGCGCGCACCGTGCTCGTCGGCCGCGCGCAGGCCGGGACGATATTCACCCAGGTCGTCCAGATTCGTACCCGACAGCAGTTGTGCAGCGGTGCGCGCGCGTATCGCGGCGTAAAGGCTGGTCTTGCAGTAAAAACAACGGTCGACCGGGTTGGCGAGATACTGCGCGCGTCTGAATTCACCTGCATCGAACACGTCCAGGCGCCAGCCGCGCGCTGCCGCCATGGCCTGCACCCGCGCCGTTGCCTCCGGCGGCACCGCCGGCGACTGCGCATGATACATTTTCACCCTGTCCGCCAGCACCGCATGCGCCGCCGCTGCCAGCGTGAGGCTGTCTACGCCGCCCGATAGCGCAACGCCGATCCTGCCGCTCTCGCGTGAGTCTGCGATCAGGGTCAGGCGCGCCTCGAGTTCTCCCAGTTTTTCCGGCGCTGCGTCACTTTTCATGTTTGGCTTCCTGCTCCAGCGCCGCTGCTTCGCTCGCGCGGCGCATACGCTCGCGGCCGCCGCGCCCGCCGCCTGCGCCCACGTCCTTGCTTTCGGCCTTGGCGCTCAGGGCTCCATCCGGCCGCCGCGCGAGTTTGACCCGCACCGGCGCGCCGGCCGCGCCGGCTACCGTGATCTCTTCGCGCTCGAGCACGCTGCGCATGACGAGCTGGTGGCGCACGCCCAGCGTGGTGGTCTCGCTGAAGCAGGCGGCGAGCACAGCGGCGAGTTGCCCCGGCTGCGCCAGCACCTGCACCTGCGCCGCCATGCGGCCTTTCTTGCCGAACACCGCGCTTTGCACCACGTCGAGCACACCGTCGCAGTCGCGCAATCGATCCAGGCCCTGCGCCAAATCCTCCGCAGTCTGATCGTCGACCTCAAACGCCAGCAAGGCGATTTCGTCCTTCGCCGGCGCATCGCTCATGTCGAACGCGAGCACGCGCAATACATTGGCGCGTCCCGGCAGCTTGCGCGTGCCGAAACCCAGGCCGGATGCAGTCAGCCGTCCCGGGCGGGGCCCCATGCCCGAGGCGCAACCCAGATGGCGCAGGATCGCGGCCCCGGTAGGGGTAACGCGCTCTCCGGGCAAGCCGTCGTCCATGAACACAAAACCCTGCAGCAGCTTGACTACTGCAGGTGCGGGCACGGGCAGCGCCCCATGTGCGCTGTGCACGCTGCCCGAGCCCAGCGGCAGCGCACCGACCGACCAGCTCGCCGGTGCGAGCGCCTCGATGATCCAGGCCGCGCCGACGATGTCGGCAATGGAATCCAGCGCCCCGACTTCGTGAAATTCGACTTCGTCCACGCTGACCCCGTGTACTGCGGCTTCGGCTTCGGCGAGGATGGCGAAAATGGCTAGGGCGCGCGCAGCGACCTTCGCGTCCAGGGCCATGGCCGCGATGGCAGCCCGGATTGCGGCCAGGCCGCGGTGGCCATGCCCATGGCGACCTGCGTCTCGCACAGCGGAATCCTCAGGCAGGATTAGTTCGAATCGACGCCCGCTCAAGGTCACGTCCTTGTACTGCAGCAATGCGCAGCGTGCGCCGGGCGGCAGGCCCACCTTGGCGAGTGCCGCGTCCAGGCCTGCGGCAAGCTCGGGGTAGGCATCGAGCAGCGCAGCGATGAACATGTCGCCGGCGATGCCGCCGACCGGATCCAAGTGTAGATGCATAGGAAGACCGCCCGGATTTGCTGAGGCGAATGCCGCCGCAGCGACTGCATCATCGCCGGCGCGGCGAGCGCTCCGGAGCCAGATGCAATGTTTTCATTTTATCACCCTGCCATTGGTTCGTGCCGGCGCTGCCGCGGCACGAGAATTCTCCTTCGGACCAATACTTGCTGAGCACTGCCGTACACCTATGAGAAAATACCCGCTCCCGCCATACAACCGGAACCGCAATGCAACTGCCCCTGGAAGGTGTCAAGGTGCTCGACCTGAGCCACGCGCTCGCCGGACCGTTCTGCTCTACGATGCTCGCCGATTACGGCGCGCAGGTGATCAAGATCGAACCGCCCGGGCTGGGCGATATCGCGCGCGCCTGGGGCACGCCTCTCGCGGGCGGGGAGACGGATTATTTCGTCAGCCTGCACCGCAACAAGCAGGGCATGGTGCTCGATCTGAAAAATCCCGAGGGCAAGGAAACCTTCCTGCGCCTGGTCGAGCGCTGCGACATCGTGCTGGAGAACTACCGTGCCGGCGCGCTCGCGCGCCTGGGCCTGGATTACGAAACGGCGCGCAAGCGCAATCCCGGCATCATCTACTGCTCGATTTCCGGCTTCGGCCAGGACGGACCCTATCGTGACCGCCCGGCGCTGGACCTGATACTCCAGGCAGAGAGCGGCATGATCAGCGTCACCGGCGAAGCCGGCGGGCACGGCGCGCGCGCCGGCGTCTCCATCGCCGATCTGACCGCAGGCATGAACGCCGCGTTCGGCATCATGCTTGCGCTGCGCGCCAAGGAAAAGAGCGGCATCGGACAGGCGATAGACGTATCCATGATGGAGGGCCAGCTTGCGCTGCTAAGCACCATGATCGGAAATTATTGCGCGACCGGCGAAATCCCAGGGCCGATGGGCACCGCATACAAGGCCCTGTTGCCGTATCAGACGTTTCAAACCAAAACACGTGATCTGGCCCTGGCCGTGGGCAGCGAAAAACTATGGAAGATCTTCTGTCCGGCGATCGGCTGTCCCGAGCTTGCCGACGACCCGCGTTTTCGCACCAATGGCGAGCGCAACCGCAACCGCGCAGCGCTGATCGAAAGGCTGCAGCAGGCCTTCCTCACGCGCAGCTACGAGGAGTGGGAGGCGCTGCTGAGCAAGAAAGGTATTCCGGTCGGCGCCATCAACAACCTGGCCCAGGTAGTCGAGCATCCGCAGGTCAAGGCGCGCGGCTCGATGGTCGAGATCGAGCACCCGCGCGCGGGCAAGCTGCGTGTGGTGGGTGTGCCGGTGCGCCTGTCGGCCACGCCGGGCTCGGTGCGCACGCCGGCGCCGGCGCTGGGCGAGCACACGGCGGCGGTGCTCGGTGAACTGCTGGGCTTGGGCGCCGAGGAGATCAGAGCCTTGCAGGTCGCGGGCGCGCTGGGCTGAAGCCGCGCCGGAGCCGAAGACCGGGCCTAGTTGTTTTTCGCGCCCTCGTTCACCCAGACCTTGAGCGTTTCGATGTCCGCGTCCGGCAGTTTCGCCCGACCGTGTGGCATGCGGATCGATGCATGCGCGCGGCCTTCCACCAGCATGTTGAGCGAACTCGACAAGGCGTCGCCGGGCTTGACCAGAGGCCCGAATTTGCCGCCTTTCATCAACGACGCATAGTTCGTCGTATCCAGTCCGCTCGCAGCGTAGCCTTCCTTGCCCGGCGCGTGGCATTCGGAACAATTCTTCGAAAGTATCGGCTGCACTTCCTTGCTGTAGCTCACCCCCGAGGGCGAGCAGGCCGCGGTGGCAAGCAGCGCCACCGCAACCAGCGCGCTACTCGATACCGCTTTGAAACCGGCGCTCATGACTGATCTCCTGATAGCTGACGTTCGGAGCCTACCCCAGAGCATGGCATATGGCAATCTATCCACCGCAAGGCTTGCTACATTGTCTGGGGACAGTTCTCCCTCATGCTCCCCGTGATCCGTTTCCGTAATCCTGTAACGGACCTCCTATGCGTCGATGCCGAAAGCGCGTTTCATGCCGCGCAGCCCTTCCTGCTGCTGGCTCCATAGCCGCCCGCCGATCAAACCGCCGTCGACGACCAGGTCGTGGCCGTTGACGAAGCTCGAGTCCTCGCTGGCGAGGAACACGGCAGCCAGCGCTATGTCGTCGGTCAGCCCGGCGCGCGGGACCGGCTGCATTTTGGCCAGGCCGTCCTTGATCGTCTCGGCCGTCTGTTCCGCCTTGTCCGTGGGCAGTCCCAGCGCCTTGCCGAATATGCCGGTGGCGATGCCCCCGGGAGAGATCGAATTCACGCGCACGCTGTTCTCGCCGAGCTGCATCGCGACGCAGCGCGTCAGATGCACCACGGCCGCCTTGGCCGCCGCATAGACCAGGGACGAGGACAGGCCGGCACGATGCGCGGCGACCGAACCGTTATTGATTATGCTGCCCGAGCGCTGCTTCAGCATCACCGGCGCCACATGCTTCATGCCCAGCATCACCGAACGCACCAGCACCGCCATGGCCGCATCGAAACCCTCGACCGGGATGCCTTCGATGCCCCCCGTCGGCGCGGGCCCGCCGGCGTTGTTGAACAGGCAGTCGATGCGGCCGTGCTTGCGCAGGGCGAATTCGATCAGCGCCTGCACCTGCGGCTCCATGGTGACGTCGGTCCTGACAAAATCACAGCCGGCGCCTATGGCCTTCGCCACGGCCCGGCCCTCGGGCTCGCGCCTTCCGGCGATGACCAGTTTCGCGCCCTCGGCGGCAAAAATCTCCGCCGTGCGCTTGCCGATGCCGCTAGTGGCGCCGGTGATGATGCATACCTTGTCCTTCAATCTGGCCATCTTGCCTCCCTCGCTGGCGCGGGCGCCCTGAAATCATGCCTGCGCGGATCATTCTACCTTATGCAATGTCGCCTGCTCCCGGGACGGAAGTCAGCTGCTGCGACCAAGGATGATCATAGTGAACGAACCGACGGCGCGCGCGCTCGCGCTTTGCGGAATCAAGATTCCCATATCCCAGGCGGGCCTGGGCGGCGTCGCTGGCCCCGATCTGGCAGCGGCCGTAAGCGAGGCCGGGACCGACGACACCTACCTCGGCCATTTCTATTCCTACGGCTGGAAGCTCGGCACGCCCTACCGCGCTATCCGCAGCAGGGAGCGCTGGAACCCGCATCACCTGATCGCGGGAGGCGCGCGCAACAGCGACGACGAAAAATTCGCCCGGAGTTTCTCCATCTACGGCGGTCAGGGCGTGGACAGGATCAGGGAAATCCTGGGCGCCGGGGAAATCGCGAGGCGCCTGATGCACGGAGATCCGCAAGCCTAGCGGCGACCCTACTTGCTTTCCATCACCCACACGCCGTTCCAGTCTTCGCCGGGCGGATGTTCTGCGAGGTGGCGGCTGCGTTCGATATAGAGCCCGGCGGCCCTGTCGGCCGGGTTCATCGCAACAACTTCGGAAAACTGCTTGACCGCGTCGAGCCATTTGCCCTGGCGGTACCGGGAGAGTCCGTCGCGGAAATAGCCCAGCGCGTCGACCAGGTGCGGGTAGGTTTCCTCGGTGTGGTAGTCGAGGATTTCGTATATCGCGACCGGCCTTGTCTTGCCCTTGACCACCACCAGGTCCAGCTCGCGCGTGCGGTAGGTGCCGCGCAGCTTGGCCTGGGTGAACTCGCTCACCAGAATATGGCTGCCGTACTGCTTGCATGCCGACTCCAGCCGCGAAGCCAGGTTCACCCCGTCGCCGATGATGGTGTAGTCCATGCGCTTTTTCGAGCCTATGTTGCCAGATACCACCATGTCGGTGTTCAGTCCCACACCCATGTCCACAGGCGGCTTGCCTTCTGCAACACGCTGCGCGTTCCAGGTGCGCAACTCGCGCAGCATCGCGATCGCCGCGCGCACCGCGCGGTCGGCGTCGTCCTCGTGCCCGACCGGGATGCCGAACGCGGCCATGATGGCGTCGCCGATGAACTTGTCGAGCATGCCCTCCTCGCGCTGGATGCAATCGACCATGAGGGTGAAGTACTCGTTGAGCAGGGCGACCGTGCCTTGTGCACCCAGTTGCTCCGTGATGGTGGTAAAGCCGCGGATGTCGGAGAACAGCATGGTCGCCATCACGCTCTGGCCGCCGAGCAGTTCCGCCCCGCTCGCCACCAGCCGGTCGGCGATGCCCGGATCCATGTAGCGCGACATGGTCGATTTCATGCGTTTTTCACTGCTGATGTCCTCGATCAGCAGCATCGAACCGAGGTGCTTTTTCTCCATGCTGAAGAGCGGCAGTATGGTCACATTGGCCGAGACCTTCTCCGCGCCGACCAGAAGCTCGGCGTCCATGAGCATGTCCGCGGCGCCCGATTCGTCCACCTGTTTCAATCTTTCCGCGATCCAGGCATTCTCGCCCGCGAAGAACTCCGCCACCGGCTGCTGCAGTATCTGCTGCGGCGTCGCTTTCAGGATTTTCAGGCCCGCGGCATTGCAGGTGGCGATCCTGCCGCTGTCGTCCAGAGTGAGGACCGCATTCGACATCGACTCCAGCATCGCCTCGTTGTAGTTTTTCATGTTGTGCACGTCGGCGAACAGCTTCGCGTTCTCCAGCGCGATCGAAATCTGCGCGGTAAAAGCACGCAACCGCGATTCGTCCTCGTTGGTGAACGGCCCGCCGCGCTTGTTCAGGACCTGGGTGACGCCTATGGTCCTGCCGTGCTTGTTGACGATGGGCACGCACAGGATGGAGCGCGTGAAAAAGCCGGTTTTCTTGTCGAACGCCGGATTGAAGCGCAGGTCCGCATAGGCATATGGAATGTTGATCGCCTTGCTGCTGGTGAACACGGCGCCCGCGATGCCGAGGTGGTTGGGGAGCCGAATCTGCACCGACGCGAGCCCCTGCCCGACTTCGGACCACAGTTCACCGGTCTTGTCGTCGTTGAGAAACAGCGTCGAGCGCTCGGCGTTGAGCATGCGCGTCGCCTCGCCCATGACTTTTTGCAGCAGCGAACCGAGCTTGATGTCCGCAGTCATCTCCGACACCACGTCGACGAACTCCATCTCCTGCTTGCGCACAGCTTTCATGCGCTCGATGAATACTGCGCCCTGCAGCGCCAGCGTGCCCTGCGTGGTCATTGCCTCGAGCACGGTGAGATCGCGCCTGGTGAATTCGCCCTTCCTCTTGTTCAGCGTCTGCGCCACGCCGATGATCTCGCCCTTCACCGTGCGTATCGGGGTGCACAGGATATTGCGCGTGACGAATCCCGTCTGCTCGTCCACGGAGCGGTTGAAGCGCGAGTCCGAATAGGCGTCGTGGATCAGCACGGATTCCCCGGAGGTGAACACGTGTCCGGCGATGCCGCTCGTGTTGAGCAGGCGGATCTCGTGTTTGATGTTGCCCTGGGCCACGCGCGAATACAGCTCGTTGGTCTGCGCATCGTTGAGGAACAGGGTCCCGCGCTCGGCATCGAGTTCCGCCGTGGTCATCTCGACCAGGGTGCGCAATACCTCGTCCAGCGTGTCGTGCGCGGCCATCCGGCGCGATACTTCGAGCAGAAGTTCGACCAGCTTCAGGCGCCCGCTGACCGCGGCGCCGGCTTTCTTCTTGGCCGTCTTGCGCCGCCCGTGCAGGCGCGTGATCGCCGCGGCCGGCTTGCCTTGTTCCATGACGGCTACTTTGACCTCTTGCCGGACGCGGCCGGCAATTGTTCGCGCAGCGCGCGCAGCGTCGCCTGCAATTGCGCCAGCTCGGCGTGATCCTGCGCCCGCGCTGCCGCGATTTCGCTCTGCTTTTCGACTCCGGCCTGCTCCAGGGCTACGCGCAATGCCGCAACGCTCGCCTTGAGCTGCTTGATTTCATCCTGATTCGCCGCCTGCGCCAAGCGGGACGCCTCGTCGCGCCGTAGCGGCCATTCCTGCAGTTCGTCGCGCAGGGCGCCGATCGCGGCCTGCAACTGCGCGATTTCCGCGTTTGCGCCGGACATGCCCTGGCGCAACGCCTCGGCGGTGTCGTTGCGCGCGCGCTCGAGCTCCTCGCGCAGAGCGAACACCGTCTGTTTCAGATCGCGCACCTCGGCAAGCTCGAGAGCTGCGGCTTCCGTGTCGGCACCCATGGGATTATTCTAATCCCGCGGCGCCGATCCAGGAACATCGATTGCACATCGATTGCGCATGGCCCGATTCCGATACCGGCACCGCAGGGCTGTCCGACCGATCAGCCCTCCACGATCCCGCCGCCCAGTTTGAGGCGCGGCATCTCGAAGCGGTCGGTGATGCGGGTGTAGCCGCCCCTGCCGGCCAGGCGACCGATGGGGTTGACCCTGCCCACGTCCACGTGAAACCGCTCGTCGACTATGCCATCGTGGTAATGGAAGTAGACGACCTCGCCGATCACCACATGGTAGGGGACACGGCCGATCTCCAGTATCTGCTGCAGACGGCACTCGAACGCGACCGGCGCTTCCGCGATGCGCGGCGGGCGCACTTTTTTCGACGCCACCGTCGTGAAGCCCGCTTCGACCATCTCGTTCACCCCGCGAGGGTACTCGATCGCGCAAACGTTCATCTTTTCCTTGATCGCATCGCTCACGATGTGAACCACGAATTCGGGAATCTCGCGGATGTTCATTACCGTGTCCTTGGCATGTCCGCTCGTGTTGCCGACCGAGAACATGATCATGGCCGGATCGGAGCCGATGCCGTTGAAAAAGCTGAACGGCGCGGCATTGGCCCCCTGGCTGCCGAGCGTGGTTACCAGCGCGATCGGTCGCGGCGTGATGCTGCCGATCAGCAGCTTGTACTGCGTTTGCGCGTCGAGCGCGGCGGCGTCGAATTCGGTCATATCGTTCCTTTGCAGTTTGTTGGAAAGCACATTGGCAGGGTGTCATCCGCAGGGTCCCGATTCTCAGTGATATACCATGCCGGGCAGCCAGAGCGCGAACGCGGGGACATAGGTGGTCAGTATGAGCACGCCCAGCATCAGTACGACCATGGGCCAGATGGCCCGCGCCACCGCAGTCAGCGAAAGACCGGAGATCGCCATGCCGACAAACAGGCAATAGCCTATGGGCGGCGCAGCCATGCCGATCGCCACGTTTGTGACTATGATCGCACCGAAATGGATCGGATCCACGCCGAACTTGGTCGCCAGCACGATGAGCAGCGGCCCGAGGATCACCATCACCGCAATTTCGTCCATCACCGCGCAGATGAGGAACAGGAAAACGTTGACCGTAAGCAGCATCACCCAGCGCTGCGAAATGCTTTCCGCCAGCCAGGCCGCGAGCTTCAGCGCGAGCTGCTCCTGCGCCACCAGCCAGCCGAACCCCGCCGAGGCGGCGATGATGAACATGACCATGGCGGTGATGCGCATCGCGCGCAGGATGACTTCGGGCATATCGGAAATCCGCAGCCTTCCTTCGATGAATATGCCCACCAGCATGCTATAGACGCAGGACACGATCGCCGCCTCGGTCGGGGTGAAAGCCCCGCCATAGATGCCCCCGAGCACCAGCACCGGTGCCGCGAGTGCCCATACGCCCTCACCCAGTGCGGCGCGGACTTCACCCGATGACGCGCGCGGCTCGAGCGGGATGTCATGGCGCCGGGCGTGCAGCCAGGTGATCCCCATCAGGCCGGCGACGAGCAGCAATCCGGGCCCTACACCCGCCATGAACAGGCGCGCGATCGACTGTTCCGCGATCACGCCCCAGATTACGCCGGCGATCGAAGGCGGAATCAGCGGGCCGAGCACGCCCGCGCTCACTGCGAGGGCCGTGGCGAACCCCTTGTCGTAGCCTCTGGCGACCATGGCCGGGATCATGATCGAACCGATGGCGGCCGTCGTTGCCGGTGCCGAGCCCGAAATGGCCGCAAAGATACAGGCCGCGACCACGGTAACGTGGCCCATGCCGCCGGACAGGTGGCGCACCAGGACGTCGGCCACCTTGATCAGCCGCTGGGACAGGCCGCCGGCAGACATGATCTCGCCGGCGAGCATGAAGAACGGGATGGCCAGCAGGCTGAACGACTGGGTGCCGGCTATCAGCGTCTGCGCGAGCAGCACCGGCTCGATATCGGCAGCGAGCAGCACTGTGGCTGCCGTGATCATCAGCGCAATGGCGAACGGCACTCCGGCGAAAAGCAACAGCGCAAATCCCGCGGACAATATCCAGGCGGTTTCAGACACGCTCTTCGCTCCGCGCCTCGTCCGCCGGTATGCGCCCCTCGAGCAGGGACTCGAGCGCGAACAGCGCGATCAGCACCCCGCAGACCAGCGCAGACGCATGCAACAGTTCGATCGGGTAGCCGATGGCCGCAGAGGTACTGCCGCGCGTATCGGCGAAATAGCGCCACCCCGACCAGGCGAGGAAGCCGCCTGTTGCAGCCGTGGCGAAATGGATGGCCTGCTCCGCCCGCAGGCGCGCGCCCGACGGCAGCCGCTGGATCAGCAGCGACATGCGCACGTGAAAGCCTTCCTTGACGCCAAGCGCTGCCATCAGCAGCACGGTCCAGGTGAACAGGCCCAGCGACAGTTCCTCGCTCCAGCTCAGGGTGACGTTGAACGCGTAGCGCAGAAATACCTGCGCCGACAAGGCCCCGAGCATGACCACGACCATCACCACCACCAGCACCTTGACTGCTGCGGCGGCGAAATTATTGATGCTAAGCAGTGCTCTCATGCCATTGGCGGATTGAAAACGAAAAGGGACGGGCGGCCCCGTCCCCCGCTGCGCGCCGCAGGGATTATTTTACGGCCGCAAGCACATCGTTCATCAGGTCTGCGCCGATCGAGCCTTTGAACTTCTCGTAAACCGGCTTGACGGCTGCGCGAAACGGCGCGATGTCGCTCACGGTGTTGACGGTCATCCCCTTTTTCTCCAGCGCGCCGACCAGTTCCTTCGCATTCGCGCCGGCGGCCGTGCGCTGCGCACCCAGAGCCGTCTTGCCCGCCTCGCGCACCACGACCTTCAGGTCCGCCGGCAGCTTGTCGAAGGTCTTCTTCGAGATGAGAAGAGCGATCATGGAATAGGTGTGGTTGGTGAGGGAAAGATACTTCGTCACTTCGTTGTACTTGCTCGAATCGATCACGGCGATCGGGATTTCCAGGCCGTCGATGGTGCCTTGCTGCACCGCGGTGAAGGTCTCGCCCCAGGCCATGGGCACCGCGCTGCCGCCGAGCGAGGAGAACATACCGATGTACACCGGATTCTGCATCACCCGGTATTTGACACCCTTCACGTCGTCGGGCCGGTTCACCGGCCTCACGTTATTGATCATCTGGCGAAACCCGCCCTCCATGAAGCCGAGCGCCACAATGCCCTTGGACTCGAGCTTCTTCGCCAGCGTCTGGCCCACCTTGCCGTCGAGCACGCGATGCGCCTGTGCCTCGTTCGAAAACAGGAAGGGCAGATCGTTCACCTGGAATGCGGGCTCGATCTGCGCAACCACGGCGTTGGTGATCACCGCGGCGTCGATCGTGCCGAAGCGCAGCCCCTCCAGCATCGGCTTTTCGTCGCCAAGCTGCCGATTGGGGAAGAGCTCGACGCTGATGCGTCCCCTCGACTGCCGCTCGACCGCGTTCTTGAAGGTATGCGCGCCGGTGGCATAGGGATCGCGCGGGCTGTCCGGGGTCACCCAGCCGATTTTGAGGGTAATCCTGTCCTGGGCCGGGGCTCCTGCGGAATAAGCGATACCGAGAACTGCAATCATCCCTGCAAGCAGGGCAGCGCGCTGAATCTTCATGTCGTCTCCTCGTTTTGGATTAGTCAAGCCGGTTCAATCGAAGCCGTAGAGGCGCGCCGGATTGCGCACCAGCACCTGTTCGCGCAGCGCCTGGGTAGGCAGCCATACCGGCACCAGTCCGACCAGATCGCCGTCGTTGGGCATCAGCTGCACCGCCGGATGCGGCCAATCGGTGCCCCAGAGTAGCTGCCCCGGGTTCGCATTCAGCAGAGCCTGCACAAACGGCAGCGTGTCGGGGTAAGGATGTCCGCGCGCACTATTGCGATACGCGCCCGACAATTTCACCCAGCAGCGGCCCTCGGCGAGCAAGCGCAGCATGCCCTGGAAGCCGGGCGCCGCCACCCCGTGGCCCGCGGCCATGTGCCCCATGTGGTCGACCACCACCGGCACCGGAAACGCCTTCCAGTCCTCGTAAAAAGACGGATGTCCGGCGAGATCTATCAACAACTGCACGTGCCAGCCGTAGTGCGCGATGCGCTCACCGATGGCACGCGCCTTGGCGAGTGGTGTTCCGCCCTTGAACAGCACATTGAAGCGCACGCCGCGCACCCCGGCGCGGTCCAGCCGCGCGAGGCTGTCCTCGTCGATCGACTCGTCTATCACAGCGACGGCGCGCATCCAGCCGCGGCAGGCTTCGAGTATGTCGACGAGAGAGGAAAGATCGGTACCGTAGATGCTGGGGTGGACCAGCACGCTGCGTTCTATGCCCAAAGCCGTGCACATGCGCCGGTAATCCGCCAGGGTCGCCTCCGGCGGTGTATAGCTGCGCTCTGGCCGCATCGGGTACTTGGAGTACGGCCCGAATACATGGTGATGTGTATCGCAGGTCAGCGGCGGCAAACTGGGCTGCGGCAGGTGCGGATGCGGATCGAACCCCGGACAGGCCGGCGCGTCGCCGGCGGCCATGTGAGCAGGCTGGGTTGGTTCTCGCATAGCGCAATTTACCCCGATCCCGAAGAACAGACAATGTCGCCCGGACCTGCCCCCCGGACAGTCAATTGCTTTGCCCGCCCTGCCCACTTGCTTCTATAAT